>JBHHUV010000255.1:0-4441 GCA_046754005.1 Phycisphaerae bacterium
CGGGTGCCATGCTTACACGACCCGGCCTATTGGGTCGGGTAAGCATGCCGATCACTTGGGTTGCGGCCATCGGCAGCGCAGTGCCACGGTTTCAACAGGTGCGTTCGCATAACAGACCGTCCCAGCGACATCCAGTTACAACCTCCACCACGAAGCCGGAAAGGTGTTTCAGCGATGCGGACCGCACGATCAGTGAAATCGAATCGCCTACTTTACTCTATGAATGCAAAGAACTTAAATCAATCCCATTCCACCACCTCTCAATCCGCGCGCGAATCCTAAGCAATCCCGGTCCCGGACGCAATCCACCATTTTCGGACCTGAAATGTGTAAGGCTGCCAACCCTCTCGATCCCCGCAGGGTTACGGCTCCAATACAGTCCAGGCAGTGGAGAATCATGCCACTAGCCACAAAGGGATCGCATCATGTCAGTCTGTGGCACCAGTGGGTGGCATGGCCAAGCGAAGCGCGGCCATGGCGAGCGGGTAATATGTCGATCACCCCGAAGGGGCCGCAACAAGTCAGCCCAGGACAGAACGAAAGTGGCTTTCAACCGCTAAGCGCTGCGTTGGGTTATCGCAAATAATGGACACCCAGCCCAGAAAGGGCGACACACCATGCCGAGTGTCAGACACGATGCACCCTCGTACTTCTCGTCGTTCCTGGGCAAGCTCGATGTGGAGGACGCCCTCAGTTACTTCCCCGACCCTCAATCAATTCGTCCTGAGATGACCATCATTGTTCGAATTGGGCAACCCGCTCGCTGCAGGTTTTCATCTCTGCCGCGATTTCATCCGGTACCCCGTGATCGGCCTGCAACAAGAGCGCGCGTTCTCGCATGTCAACGAACACGGCGTGGCATTGGCTCAACCAGCGATGGGCCTCGCGAAGATGATCGAGTGACGGATCGTTGCTTGTGGTATTGGCACGGGCCTTATGAAGCTCGGCCAGCTTGTAGTACGCCACTCCCAACCGCCGGAGCGCATCCGAATCATCCGGGTGCGATCGGGCAACATCTTCACAGAGTTTCAAATGCTCAATGAACGTCTGCTCCGCATCCGCCAGTTGGCCGAGCGAAAGCTGGGTTTCACCGGTTCGGATCACTGCCACGATGAGATCCGATCGAGCCTTCTCGTCATTCAGATCGTCAGCAATGAGCGCTCGCATCACCTCCGCTGCCCTCAGGCAGTAGGGCAGCGCCTTCTTGGAATCCCCCGACTGTTGATAGGTGAAACCGACGCGCTCGGCCGCGATACCGAGATCGCGCCGGAACACGGCGTTGTGCGGATTGTCTTTGACCAAATTCTCCAGGAGGGTCAGGCTCTCCATGCGATGGTGCAGGGCCTGGGCCGGTTTACCCTGCCTGTCGAGAATCTCCGCGAGCAGGCTGCTCATCGAGACGACCGCGTGCCGGTTGAGCACATCATTCGGGTTGCGCTCGAGCACCGATTGAAATAATGCCAGTGCCTTCAGGCCCGAGATCAGGGAGTCGTCGAGCCGGCCATTCCGCTTGTATTCTTCGGATCGGAATTGGATACATTGCCCCAGATCGCGCCGGATGTTGATGTTATCCGAAAATGTACGACTGAGCCGTTCAAAGAGTTGTTGAGCCCGATCGTTGTACTCACAAGCCTCCTCCCATCGTTCCATCGAGCCCAATAGATCGCTGATCCGGAAGTACGCGAGCCCGACGTTCCGTTGCCGGTCCACATGATCCGGGAACGCCTCGCCCACTGCTTCGACAAACGTGACTCCCTTCAGATAGCTTTTCAGGGCACCCTCCGGATCACCGAGATTGGACCGTTTCGGATCGCCCTGCACATCTCCGAGTTGGAAGTAGGCCGCTCCCAGTTCGGCCTGCAATTGAACATCATGGGGATCCAGATCCTCGGAGAGACTGTCGATGTATTGCAGGCCCTTCCTCACCAGGAGTTCCCGGGCCGGCATCGATCCGGCAAGTCCCCCGATTTTTTGATAAAACTCGAAAATGAAGGATCGCGCCAGGCTGCGCACCTCGTCGAATCGCCGCTCGGCTCGCACTCGTTGCTTCTGTTCCGCCAACCGTGCCGCCTGCGCCTCGTCCCGGGCCTTCGATGCCGCTGCCGCCTGCCAACTCGTGGTAATGATCCCCGAAACCAGCAGGACAAACACGATGGCGACCGTCCCCACCAGCGCACGATTACGACGGGCGAACTTCCGAAGCTGGTACATGGCGCTCGGCGGGTGCGCGGTGATTGGTTCGCTGTTCAAGTAGCGCCGAATATCGGTGGCGAGTTCCGACGCCGATTGATAGCGCCGGCCCTTCTCCTTGTCCAACACCTTGCCGAGAATCGTGCTTAAATCACCGCGATAGAGCCGACTCACCGAACTCAGCGGCCTCGCCTCATCCTCGCGAATCACGCGAACGACTTCGTGAGTCAGCCTTTTGTCGACTTCATAAGGCAGGCGACGGGCCAGCATCTCATACAGGATCACGCCCAACGCATAGACATCCGATCGCGTGTCGATGTCCGCCGGATCCCCCGCCGCCTGTTCCGGACTCATGTATCGTAGCGTCCCGATCAACTGACCGGCCTGAGTCTGCCGCGTCGTCAGGAGCGTGTCGGTATCCGTGATCCGGGCGATGCCGAAATCCAGGATCTTCGGCTGAGCGATCTCATCCGTCCGCTCGACCAGAATATTGCCCGGCTTGAGATCCCGGTGAATCACACCGTGTTGATGGGCGTGTTGCACCGCGTCGCAAATCAGGGCGAACAGCCGAAGAATCGTCCGCACATCCGGTGACTCATTCTTGACATACTCCGACAGAGACGGCCCGACGATCGGCTCCATCGCGATAAAGGGCTGGGAGATGTCGCCCTCGGTATGAATCCCCGCCTCATAGATCCGGGCGATCCCCGGATGGCGCAATCGACCGAGCACCTGAGCCTCATGCTCAAACCGGCGCAGGAGTTCATGCGAGGCGAAGCCGCTCCGGATGACCTTCAACGCGACTATGCTGCCGGTCTTCTCCTGTTGCGCCTCATAGACCACCCCCATCCCACCTGCGCCAAGGCGACGCAGAACGCGATAGTGACCAATCGATTCGGGCAGGGCCGCGTCCCCGCATTCGGATCCCCGGTTTGCTGCTTCAAGTAAAATCTTCTTATCGACAACGGGCTTATCCAAAAAGTCCGGCTCGGGCGTGGAGTCGATCCGCAACAGAGACTCCACCTCTTCCCGCAATGCGGCGTCTCCCGCGCAGGCCTCGTCCAGAAACGCCAACCGCGCCGCCGAATCCAGAACCCGCGCCCGATGGAAGACCGCCTGCACCCGCTCGAACCAGTCGGTACTCATTTCGGAGTTTCCTCGCCCAGTTCACGCCGCAGCCACACCCGCGCAAACTCCCATTTCTCCTTCACCGTTGTCACGCCGATATCGAGCGTCCCCGCCGTCTCCGCGATTGTCATGCCCCCGAAGAATCGAAGCTCGACGATCCGCTGGCAGGATTCATCCAGACCACTCAGCTTTTCGAGCGCCTCATTCAGCGCCAGCAAATCAACGCCGGACACCTCCGGCATCCCGTCAAGACCGCTCAGCGTCAGCCGTTGCCAATCCCCGCCGCGTTTCGCCGCCTGTTTCCCGCGGGCATGGTCAACCAAAACACGCCGAATCGCCCCCGCCGCCGCCCCGGCAAAGTGTGCCTCATCCCGAAACTCCATCCGGTCGAGCTCTGCCAGCCGAAGGTAGGCCTCATGGACCAGGGCCGTCGGCTGAAGCGTATGGTCAAGTCGCTCCCGTCGCAGATAGGCCTCGGCGACGGCCCGAAGATCGTCATATACACGAACAACCAGCCGAGAAGGATGGCCCGAGGCAGCATCCCGTTCGGGTTTGGAAGGGTGGGATTCCGACGAGTTCATGAAAATCTTCCGATACCGCAAGAAATCTCCGGCCAAACCCTCCCCGGATTACGCCTCTATTTAATGAGTGACAGGGCCGTCGGGACACGGTGGTTCCACCGATAGGACCGGCCTCCCGAACAAGGGAGTCGGCATTTTGGACGGGATCGCCCTGACCCACAACACACAACCCATTATAGCCCGATCTCAGGGATATACCGACCGGGTTATGGGGCGATCGATCGAAAAAACGAAACAGGAGCACCCCCAAGCACCCTCAGGAGGCCCGCAATGCAAGCGAAAACTCATATCCCGAACGGAACACAATCCACCTTGATTGTCTGGACTCTTTCGGCCGCGTGGCTGGCCGCCACAACATCGGCCTGGGCCGGTCCCGGTCCAAGCTTTCAGGGCCTCGGCGACCTGCCGGGCGGTTTCTTCGACAGTCAAGCGATTGCTATTTCGGGCAATGGCCAAGCGGTTGTAGGAGTCAGTAATTCAACTTCAGGCAATCAAGCGTTCCGTTGGGTCGACGGGATCATGACGGGCTTGGGCGATCTGCC
>JBHHUV010000256.1:0-4438 GCA_046754005.1 Phycisphaerae bacterium
GGCTCGACTATTTCTTCCGGCACAAGACCAAGCCGGTCCTCTCGGCGGAGTGGATGTTCGCCAGCGGCGATTCCAATCGGCTGGGCAGCCCGACCAACGCCGCGGGCGGCAATCGCCGCGATCACGTGGACCACGGGTTCGTGGGGTTCGGCTTTCGGGACACGGGCATCGCCTTTTCCCCCCGGCTGAGCAACATCCACGTCTGGCGGTTGGGGGCCTCCTTCCGGCCGCTGCCCGATGTCGAGGCGGCCAAGACGCTGGAGTTGGGGACGGACTGGTACCTGTATCAGAAGCATCGTTCAAACGCGGCGGTGAGCGACGGCCTCGCCAACCGGCAGAGCGGCTACCTCGGCTGGGAGATGGATTACTTCGCCAACTATCGTTTTTTCAGCGACCTGGCGTGGACGATTCGATTCGGCGCATTCTTCCCGGGAAAGGCCTTCTCCGACCGCACGTGTCGGACCTTCCTGCTGACCGGGATCACCTGGTCATTCTAAAACCGCAGGGGATGGGTAACGGAGCGCGTATAGGACGGACTCAAAATGGGCAGAATTGCCAAAAGCCGACCCCTCACGTTCAAACCAGTCCGAATCGTGTATTGGCTCCTACTGGTTCTCGTCCCATTCACAGGCTGTGCGGGACCTCGAACGATCGAGCCGAGGGTGGATTCAACCACTCTGTCGGACGAAGGGTTTCAGGCCTATCTGGCGAATGCGCCGTTGGTTACGGTCGATGAGGCCTATCGGGCGATGCTCATCCTGGCCGATGGGGAAGATCCGCTCGAGGGATTCGAGGCCCGGAAGGCGAATCTGGAATCGCGAGGCATCGCCCGGGCGGCATGGGATTTGCACCCCGAGAACGTGGTGGATGCCGGCTCGGTCGCCTTCATGATCTGTCGGATCTGCCGCCTGCGAGGAGGCGTCAATATGCACCTGTTCGGTTCCTGGGGCCCGGGTGATCGACGCTACGCCCTGCGGGAGTTGATCTACCGGAAGATGGTCGAGGATATGGTGGATTATCAGTACATGACCGGCCCGGCGCTCTTTGCGTTGATGAGCAAGGCCGACGCCGTGATGGAGAAGAAGGGATTGTACGAATCGGCGGGGGTGGATCTGACCGACGAGACGGATCGCAACGCGGAGGGCGAGTTGATCGTGCCGCCAACAAGTGGACAGACACGGGAGATCGAGCCGTAGACGTCGGCCTGATGATGGCAGGTCGAACAGGGAGATCCCATGACGCACAAAACAACACTCGCATGGGCGTGGGTTGGACTGATCAGCGGCCTGACGGCCTCACCCGCCTGGTGCCAGGCGCCCGCCCTGAAGCCGGCCGCACAACCGGCGAAGCCCGGCGGTCTGCGCTACGAGGTTCATCAGGTTCAGGGCAAGGTAAAAGTCAGTCGAATCGGCATCGATCCGATGGATACGGCCGCCTGGCGCAGAATCCAAAAGGGCGATCTTCTCGGTGCCGGGCTTCAGGTCAATGTTCCCTGGCGAAGCAGCGTGAAGCTGGTCGCGCGACCGGCGACGCCGCCGACCGTTCTATGGATCGGCCGGGGCTCACTCGTCAGCATCCAGGAGTTAGCGATCAAGGGCGGCGTCGCCAAGGCGCGTCTCGATCTCGGCTATGGGATTATCCGGGCCGGCGTGGCCGAGGGCGGCGTTCGCAGCGACATGGAAATCACCTGCCCCGCCGCGACGCTGAGCAAGCGCGGGACCGACATCTTCGAGATCACCTATCGCAACGGCCGGTTCGCGATGCGGCTGTCGGATCAGGGCCGTGGCCTGATTCAGGCGATCCAGCTCCAATATGGCCGCAGTGGGAATTATCTCGGTGCCCGGTCGCGCTTCCTGACGCCCGGCCAGGCGGTCACCCATCGCATGGCCCAGGCCATTATGAGCATGGAACTCGATCGCGAGATCAGCATCAACGATCTGTTCGGACTGAAGGGCACCGACCAACTCATGAACCTGATTCACGATCGCGGGATCGGGATCTTCTTTTCCCAAGGGGGAAACCTCCCGGACTTCCTCCATCCAGGCACCCCCGGCGGCGGGATGAACCTGCCGGGCATGAACGTCGACGGCGAGACCGACAACCTGGGCCAGACCCCGGTGCAGACCTCCCAGAACCGGCGCGAGGGTGACTTCGGCATCGGCCAGGGCGGCCTCCCGGGCTTCTTCGACGATGACGATAAGCGCCGTCTCGACGCGCAACGAAACCGATGCGGTGGTCTGCACCACGAGCTCTGCAAACGCCTGGGTCTGAAATAGATCTGAGTCTACAATAGAACTGGGTCTAAAACAGAACAAACGGTGAGCGGTGCTCCACCCTGCTTGACTCCGGTCTGGCCAACGATGAAATCGACATCGTCGATGAGACGTCGCGAGGCTGACCCCGAAGGGGTCATGGGGTGTAGCCACGGGTGAAGCGCGGACGCCGCAGGCGGACAAGCGCAACCCGTGGAGCGCTTCAATCCCGTTTTTCTCGCCCCGGCAGGGGCGAAGGAGGCCTGATGCGCAGCGCGTATACGATCTGATCGGGCAATCGAGTAGCATTCCTCCGCCACCCCTTCTATGAAGCCGTGTCTGTCAAGCCCGCTGTTGACCGGTCCAACCTTCTATCCGAGCTTCCGCACGTTCTCTGGGTGAGGTGGATGTGCGGGCCCATTCAACTGCTGCGGGACGGGTAGCCTATTCTTCGGGTCGAGCTCGAGGCCCAAAGGGGCAAACAGGCTTCCGTCCTCGACGATCAACATCTTGCTTTTCGGCCGGTCACCGAACGGGTGACAGTCATGCTTCCCTTCAAGGGTCTTTGTGGGGCCTTTGGGTTGTCGTTGCCCTCAGCCGGAGGGCCACGCCAGGGGGTGTCGGTACCGCGGCCGAACAGGGACAAGCCGTTGACGATCTGGCTCAGACGTTCGATCCACGGTACCCTGTCGGGCGCGGGGCCAAACGGAGTCCGGCTCTGCGGGGACGCAACCGGACAAGGGATCACCCCGCCGACGGTGCGCCGAAGGCACCGGCCTCGTTTGTTCAACCACAGGCGGGGCTCTTTCTTTTTTTTCACTCTTTTCTTTTTTCCACTCTTCGGACACCGGAGCCATGCCTCAAAAAATCCCGGGGTCTGGGGCGGAGCCCCAGGTTTTTTCCATTCAAACGCCTATAGGGTCGACGGTCGCCGAGGGGGGCGAGGTTGCCGAAGGCGGAGGCGCCCACACCTGGTCGTCGCGGAGCATCGCCCAGCAGCGGATCAGCAATCGTCGCGCGACCGCAATGATCGCGATCTTCCGACGCGATTTCGTGCCGCGGCACACGTGCTCGAAGACCTCTCTGATCCACGGGTTGTGTCGCAATCCCAGCCAGCCGGCCTGCACCAACAAGGCGCGGAGCATGGCATTGCCCTGGCCGCTGATTCGGCCCTGGCGATCGATGTTGCCCGATTGATATTGACGCGGCGTCAGCCCGACATACGAGGCCACCTGCTTGCCGCTCTTGAACCGATGCGGGTCATCCAGAACGGCCACCAACGCCTCACCCAATCGCGGACCCACGCCCGGGACACTGCGCACCTGCTTGACCCGCCGATCCGCGTCCGCCAAGGCGTCCAGCCGTTGTTCCACGCGTTGAATGGACTGATGGATGCGATCGAGATGCGCCAACTCTTCGGCCATCTCACCGCGCCACAGTTCGCCCGCCTCGGTTTCGGTGATGGGCACACTGAGCGCGGTCAGTTGCCTGCGATGCGCGTTGGTCCAGCCCGCCTTGCCGGAGGTCAACGTTCGGCCCTCGCGATCCAGGATCGCGCGAATGTGATTCTTGACCGCCGTACGCCGAGCCACCAATTGCTGACGGTACCCGATCAAGGCGCGCCACTGACGCACGTTTCGCGCCGGAACCACCACCTGGGGCAACTGGTTGACCGCCGAGAATTGGGCCAACTTCAAGGCGTCAATCCGATCGGTCTTCCGTTTGACGTTGCGCCACCGCCAACCCTGATGGTTCGGGTTGGCCACCTGCAGGGCGATACCCATGCCCCGGACCAGGTCCGCCACCCAGCCCGCCGAGGCGCCGACCTCGAAGACCACCCGATCCGGGCAGCACGCTTCGATGGCCGCATGAAGGGCCGTGCCTTCGGTCCGCACCGTCTCGAAACGGTGCTCGCCCGTGTCGCTCGCGTACTGGCAGAGAACGCTCTTGTTTTTACCGAGATCCATAGTCAAAATCTTCATCACCGTGTCTCCTTGGTTAGGTTGTAACCTTGGGCGATCCACGCGATCAGCCCGTTATCCATGGGATATATGATCCCGCAAATGACCGGCCGAGGGGACACGGCTTTCATAGTTTCTTCGGGGCAAGAAGAACGTGCGCGATTTCTTCGGGGCAACGCCGTCCAGGTATTCCTTGTAGGCCTCCGTCGAATGGGTCGTAACGTC
>JBHHUV010000257.1:0-4431 GCA_046754005.1 Phycisphaerae bacterium
TGGTGTCTATCCCGCCCGCCACGAGGGACAGGCCCCAGATATAGACAGCCTGGTTCATGTCCACGGTGGCGAGTACGATCCGGGCGATTTTACGCGTGTTCTATGCACGGGCAACCGGGACTATGACCTGTTGGCCCGACCGGCGGATGGGACGTTGCCTATTCTTCGTTGATCATCCTGCCACGACTTGGCGGGTGGCTCACCGCCGACACGGCGACACGGCGACACGCCAATCGTTATGGAGGGATGCTTGACTGACTACGTCTCGTTTCGTTCATCGGAACTGAACAACCGATTTGTATGAGAGTGAAAGGGGGGACGACAAATCCACCGTCCGTCGACTTGCTCGACCCATTTGGAGTCTCGAGATGCCCTATACTATGAACGGGATCGGCACCTGGTATTATGGAAAGACGAATATTCACACGCGACATGATACGTGCGAACACTGCGGCCGCACGTGGGATTTGCGATCATACGACACGATGAATTACTTCGTCCTGCTGTTCATTCCGATCCTCCCGTTAGGGCGCAAACGGATAATCGACGAATGTCCAAGCTGTTTCAGACATCGGGCGCTGGGCCTCAAGCAGTGGGAGAAGATCAAGGCGGACAGCCTGAAAGAGGCCCTCGAAGCATGTCAAAAAGAACCGAACAACGCGGAAGCGGTCGAAAAGGCGCTGGGGGCCACGATCGCCTTTCAGGACGAGGCCGCATTCAACCGAATCGTCAACACCCTCGCCCCGCAATTGAAAAATAACGCAGGGCTGCTGGCCCTGCTCGGGTCCGGGCTCGAGTTTTTTGCCCGAGTCGAGAAGGCGGAGAAGGTGTTTCGCGCGGCGTTGGAGCTGAAAGACAATGTGGAGAATCGCGAGGCCCTGGCGATCAACCTGCTCCGGCAGTCACGTCCGGACGAGGCCCGGCCGCTGCTTCAGCACATCTTCGACGACGCCCTTACCGAAAAAATGGGCCTCCCGATCCTGGTGGTTGCGGGTTACCAAGCCACCGGCCAACATGATAAGGCCCTCTCTCTTCTGAATGACAGCTTGGAAGCGTTTCCTCAATTGGAGCAGGATCGTGACTACAATAAGCTTCGCAGGATTTCCGAGAAACAACGCACGACCGGTACACGCATCACCACGCAAGGTCTCACCCTGTCGGCCGGCGCGCCCACGCAAAAACGCCCCTGGGCCGTGACCGGTGCCCGCCTTGCCCTGCCGGCTCTCCTTGGTCTGATCACAATTGCCTACCTTCTGATCGCTCACGCCCATGGCCGTGCTCGCGAAATATACCTGGTGAACGGTCTGTCCAGGGCATACACGGTGGACATCAACGGGACACAACGGGTGTTGCGACCCATGGGGTTCGCCAACTTCACGCTTCCGGAGGGAGAGATTACGGTCAAGGTACTCGCCGGGGGCCCGGCGATCGAGGATCAGACCTGTCGAATCGAGACCGACTTTTTCTCACGTCCGTTCAGCGATGACGTATTTGTCATCAATCCCGATCGCGCGGCAATCCTCGTGTGGGAGGAGACCATCTATTCGGAGTATCAAAGCGCAGACACAACCAATCCTTTTCATATTCATACCGGTCAACTCCTGCACACGTTTTCAGACGTAGATTACACATTCCAGGCCTTTCCACCGGAAATCTCGATGTCGAGCGGGGCCTCGGATGTCAAGAAATGCCGGATCGACCTGGTTCGTGAGCTTGGTTTTAGGGAGGCGATCAGTGTCATCGCGACGTATCTCAACATGGAGGCGGTCGTTTCGTATGTGATGCGGCTGGCTTTGTATGAGCCGGATCATGAGGAATATGTCGGGGTATTGATGAATCTGATCGAACCGGGGGAAGTGGTATCCCTGTTGCGACCGAGGTTGGCGACAAGGCCGGTCGAGGTTGAATTGCACCGTATCTATCAGATTTGTGTTGATCGTGCGGAACCCAATCATGATCTTGATAGTGAATACCGAGCCTATTTGAAGGACGACCCGGACGACCCCACCCTGATGTATCTGCTTGGCCGCATCCTAGATGACGAGGCTGAATCCGAGCGATTGTTCCAGAAGGCTGCCCGCGCGGATCCACCCAGCGTACGGGCGATTGGGGCCATGGCGTATGATCGACTTACAAAGGCACGATTCGATGAGGCGTTGGGTCTGACGCGTCGGGCTGTGGTTTTGTCGCCGAATCAACAGTCTTTCATGTATGTCGAAAACGAGGCACTCGAGGCATTGGGGCGATACGACGAGGCGCTCACCCTGCTTCGCCAGGGAAAGCTCGATACCTGGATTGATCGGAATGCGGTTGATAACGAATTGTATCTTTTGATGAGATTGGGTCGAACGAATGAAGCCGAGGAATTGATCGATCAATTCAACCAGAGGATCGCCCAGACGGTCGATGAGAACGAACGATTCGCCGTCAACGAATATCTTCATGCGATTCAACGGTATATAGCAGGCGATGCAGGCGCTTTCGCGAACCTCGATGCTTCTACGCACAACTCCATCGTGAAGTTTCAGATACTGCTATCTGCCGGAAAACTCGAAGAGGCGGAGCAATTGATCGAGGCCGGCCCATCGGACACGTCCAATGCTTATTTGCTGCTCTATCTTGTGGGGCATGTCGAGGAGAAACGAGATTCGGCCGAACGCTATCTCGCGCGTGCAGTCGAGAAACTGCGTACCCTCGGAAAAATGGAAAGACGGCTGGCCCGCTGGTTGACCGGCGAAGAACAACCGGACGATGCCGCGATCTTGAATATGAATATGATTCCTGCCGAGAAGAAAATCGTCCTAACCGCTGTCGGGCTGGTGCTTCCGAAGCATCGTGTACCCTGTTTCGATCTGGCCCGCCGCCTGAACTATGAAACCCGTTTTCCCCATCTCCTACTCAAAGAGATTCTCGATTCAAAGTGATTCGACTTGCCGTACGAACCGTTTCAATCACTTGACGGTCTTAGTTGATTGAAACTACACTTGAGCCCATGCAGCGAACCGCATTGTATGACACCCATCAACGCCTCGGTGCCCGGCTGGTCGACTTCGGCGGCTGGGAGATGCCGCTGCTCTATCGCGGGATTCGCGAGGAGCACCAGCACACCCGCACGGTGAGCAGTCTCTTCGACGTCTCTCACATGGGTCGGATCGAGCTTTCCGGCAAGGATGCCGAATCCCTGCTCGATCGTGTCTGCACGCGTAACATCGCCCGGCTGAAGGTCGGTCGATCCGGCTACAGCCACGTCTGCAACGAGCGCGGCGGCGTTCTCGACGACGTGATCATCTCGCGTTACGAAGACCATCTCCTCATGGTTTGCAATGCGGGCAACCGCGAGAAGATCCTGGCGCATCTCAACGCGCATGCATCGGGCTGCAACGTAAGAATTGAGGACAACACGACGTCGACTGTGATGTTCGCGATTCAGGGACCGGAGACTTTCCCGCTCGTCGAGTCACGTGGCGACAGTCTGCCGATCCGCGTGGCCGATCTCGGTCGCTACGGCTTCGCGACGGGCAGGTTCATGGGCTTGTCCTACAGCGTCTTCCGAAGCGGTTACACCGGCGAGGAGGGTCTGGAACTGATCCTGCCGGCCAAAGCGGGCACGATGGTCTGGGATTACCTGACGCGGCCGGGGGATGGGGATCGGCCGACGATCCTGCCGGCGGGTCTGGGTGCTCGCGACTCGCTCCGTCTTGAAGCGGGGATGTGTCTCTATGGACACGAGCTGAACGAAGATGTCGATCCGATCTCGGCGGGCTGCGGCTGGTGCGTCGATCTGGAGAAGGATTTTCTGGGCGTCGAGGTGCTTCGCAAGATTCAGTCGGACGGCCTGCGCCGGCGATTGATCGGCCTGGTGCTGGAAGGCCGGCGGATCGCCCGGCAGGGATCGCAGGTGTTCCATGGCGACAATGAAGTCGGCGTCGTCACCAGTGGCACCCTCAGCCCGACACTCAACAAGTCGATCGCGATGGCCTACGTGGATGCGGAACACGCGGAGGCGAATGCAAGTTTGAGCGTCGATCTTCGCGGCACACGGAGCGGGGCGACGACGGTCGGATTGCCGTTTTACAAAAGGAAGTGACGCAGGGTGCCGGGTGCCATGCTTACACGTTACGTCCTTATCGTGACGGGTAAGCATGCCCAACACCAACTCATACTCATCGGAACACCGTTGTTTTAGTTTTGTTGTTGTTGTTGCTGTTATTTTGACGTTTTGACTTTTCGACGTTTTCCCCTGCAGGAGCACAGTTGTGAGCATCCCCACCGATCGACGCTACTTGACAACCCACGAATGGCACAAGCTCGACGGCGATATTTGTACCCTCGGCATCACCCAGTTCGCCGCGGACGAGTTGACCGACATCACCTATGTCTCGCTGCCTGCCGCCGGCAAGGAGATTACCGCCGGCCAGCCCTTCGGCGAGG
>JBHHUV010000258.1:0-4393 GCA_046754005.1 Phycisphaerae bacterium
TTGCCAACCTAAGCCCAGATGTACAAACAGCTTATGTTCACACACCACCCCCGCAACCCCCCGAAGAAAGGAAAAAATCATGCAATTCAACCCCCAATCCGCCGCCGCGATGGACCGCTCAGACACAGACTCAACCGATCCGGCCTACCCAAACCCCAAAGATCGAGGAAAGCAGCACCCACAATCCACAACCCCCACGAATCGTGCCTTCGCCGTGCCAGGACGCACAATCCCAACCGTCAAACCCGTTCTATTGGATCGTACGCGACGCCATGAACAAGCCCCACCTGAGATGCAATACGCTCTTTTTTCCCTTGAATCGTAGATGGGAATTGGAGTTCTGCCATGATTGTTATAAGATGGAACCCAGGGAACTTGCCCGGGGCTAACCCTTGCCGTGCGCGCAACCAGGGAGATTATATGAATCACGATACAATGGGCAGGATGACCAGCAGGCGAGCAGCTCGCGGCTTTACCCTCATCGAGCTTTTGGTGGTCATCTCCATCATCGCGGTCTTGATCAGCATCCTCCTGCCCGCACTCGCCTCCGCCAGGGCCGAGGGGGCCAAGGCCAAGTGCTTGTCCAACTTGCGGTCCATCGTCGCGACCGCGATCGCCTATGCCAACGACGACCCCAAATCGATCATGGGCGCCGTTCATCGCTGCCACTGTTGTTTCAGGGGCGAGGGCTACTTCGAATACGGCGGTGGTCCGGGATGGATGCCCTTTCAGAATTGGGACCGTGCCTTTGCGCCCAATACACGGCCGTTTAATCGGCTTTTCTACGGGGCGCAAGATATAGTCAACAAGAGCAGCGTCCCGGGCGACCGCAACGCCTTCAAGGTGTTTCAGTGTCCGGGCGAAGAACTGGGATGGCAGGATGTGCATGGGTTCGCCGGCGGCAGCGTCTTTGTCCAGCGTTTCGAGGTCGAGAAATCCTATTTTGCCGCAAACGGAACGGCCTTTCGCATGAACAACCTGACTTATACAGACGGCGACATCACCGGCATCTACCAGCGCCCGATCAGCCGGATCCCCGATACCGGCGCGACAATCGCCTTTTTTGGAGCGAGGGCCTTTCAGACCTTGTGGGTCAACGATGCCTGGGGGCCGTTGCAACACGTCGAGTTGACTTCATATCACAAGAAGCTGGGCTTTTTCAATCTCGGTTACGCCGACGGCCATGCCACCTTTGCCGACATGGGCAGTGGCACCTATTATCGACGTTCGTCGAGAATATCGTTCAAGGCCGTTCGGGGCACCTGGGGCCGGATGGATTGTTTTCCGGATTCCAACTTTCCCGACGCTCCGGGTGACGATTGTTGCCCGACTTCAAGGGTCTGCGACGTCATGCCCGGTGCCGGACTGGGTGGAAGTGGTGGCGGAGGCGGCGGACCCGGATTCTAGAAATAGCTGCCCGTGGCAAAAAGGCAGGGCGCAGCGAGTAAACCTGCTCGGGTGCCATGCTTACACGACCCGGCCTATTGGGTCGGGTAAGCATGCCGATCACGTTGGTTGCAGGTGTCGGTCGCGCTGTGTCACCGGTTTCCAACCGGTGCGTATTCAATGAAATACAGGTGATCCGTCATCCTCTTTTGGGCGGACAGCAGGCTGAAAAAGGAATTCTGAAAACGGTAACAATGGAAAGCAAGATTCATGAATCGTAATGTCATCCTGCTGGTCGTCTTTTTCGTGCTCATCGCTGTCAGCGCCTTCATGTGGAAGGCCCGGCAGGGAACCGAAACCGACCCGTCCCTGGCCACCTCACGCGAAATTTACACCTGTCCGAAATGCCAGGAGCAATTCGAAATGACCCTGGCGGAATCCGGGGCCATGCTGCGATCAAACCCGGGGATCATCTGCCCACACTGCAAGGAAGTCGGCGCACAAAAGGAAGGCGCCATCATCAGCGTCATTGGCTTCGGTTCGCCGGCCGGCGAAGGAGACGCCGCCGAGGAAGAGGAGGAACTCCCGCCGACGCAGGTTGGCGGGCTGTCGCCCGTGAAACATTAGCATGAAAACGCTATGTCCCTCCTTTCCCCAACGGGGCAAGGGCTGTAACGACGGGTGTTGTTGCGTAGGATGACTCATCAGACCCATCCATCGAACCCCAGCCCTGAAAGGGCGATACTCCATGCATGGGCGCTGCCATGCTGTCTAAAAATAAAGGGTGCGGAATAAGAGCTACGCCGGGTTGATGCCCAGCCGGACCGTGTGCGATCGATGTTGGATGTCGAGGATGGTCAACCGATACCAGCGGCCCGAGCGCCCACGAAACATCTTGGATCGGCCGGTCTTCAGATCCCGAATCTTGAGGAGCCGGTGGCCGCCTTCATAGAGATCGATGTCGGCGTCCAATTCGTCATCGGTGTCACGCAGCAGGAGGAAGAGTTCCTCGACAACCTCGGCCTGTGGCTTGTAACGCCGATCGCCCTTGCTCAGGGTGCAGAGTTGAAGGTACTTGGCCTCCTCGGGGACGGCCTTGGGTTTCGATTTCCGGGGCTTTTCTTTCGACGGTGCGCGTTGGATCTTCTTAGGCGCGGGCCTCTTCTTTTCCGGCATGGATTGTTGCGGCGAGACCGGCACATCCTTCTTGGCCATGGGCTTGCGCTTCGGCTTCGGAAGCGGCGGAAGGCTGGAGGCCGGCGTCTTCTTGATCCCTTCAACAGGTTTTTTCCGTCCCTGCTCGACAGGGGCTTTTTGAATGGGGACGCGCTGCGCCGGCTTGGAGGCCTTGGGCCTTGCCACCACGACGGGGGTATCTATAGCCGTTCGGGTCTTGGGTGTGGATTCCTTCGGTGTAGGCGACTTCAGAGGAACGCTCGGGTGTTTGGGTATCCCCTGATCGGGAGGCGACAATTTCGGGGTTCCAGCCTTCGCGATGGGTTCGGCCTTCGATTCGGGTATGAGTGATGCCCCTTGTTTTGATTTCGGTGAGACTGCTCGCTTCGCCTCGGGCCGAGGTTTGGCCTTTGGCGCCGGCTTGGGTTTTTCAATCTCCAGGGGTTCTTTTCGGCTTCGATTCGCACGCGTGGATTCAGCTTCCACCGGGTGCCGATCGAGCGGATTCGGCGGCAGCAGCGAACGCGGCGTCGCGCGCGCAACTTGAAGAGGTGGCGGTTCAGGATCCGACGTTCCGCTCTTGGGCGCGTCCGAAACGGGAGGTTGTTTCTTGTGTGCGATCACCGGTACGGGGGCCCGCTTCGACTTGGGCTTCGCTTCGGGAAGGATCGTCGGCTCGGGCTCCGCTGAGCGTTCGGGCTTTTCAGCGACGACGGGAGGGACCGATTTTTCAGGCCTCGCCCGAGCCGGTTTCGCCTTGGCACTCGGACGAGCGAATGGCGACGCCGTCGGTTCGGGACGAGTTACGTTTGGGTCAGTGAAGGGCCAATAGGCGGAGACCTTCGGTGTGGTATGCCCGTGGGCGGGAGTCGATACAGTAGGACCGATCGGTTCCGGCTTGGGACCGGGATCGTCCGTCGATGGCGATTTCGGATCGAGTTCGGGAGCCGTCTCGATTTTAGTCTGCTTTCGATCGAGGGAAGTTTTTTTCAGATCCGCGTTCGTCGTGTTGGATTGATTCCGGGTTCCGACAGGACGGCGTGGAGCATTCACCTCCGGACTCGGATCGGCCAGCGCGATCTTTTCCTCTTTCTGATCATGTGAATCAGGCCTGGCCTGGGCGATCGGGGCCGCATCGTGCTTTTCGCCATCGGTAGCGACAGCATCCTTCAGGGCGACGGTAACGGTTGGAGAAGCGGAATCCGGCCTCGGATCGCTGGGCTTCGCACGCGCCAGGGAACGGCGACCGTAGCGAATCCAGTTGTACCGCGCCGGCCCGATTTCCTTTTTATGTTCGGTCATCAGCTTGAGATTCAGCCGCAGGGCGGACGGGTAAGAAGGAAGGATGTCGAGACATCGCATCGTGAAACACCAGGCATCACCGTACCGGCCCTCGGCCGCGGCGCTACGCGACTTCGCATCCCAGTAGGTCGCCGCCGTCGGTGCGACCCGTTTGATCGCCCCGGCGATTTCCGGATTGCCGGGCTGTTGGGTTGCGGCACGATAGTAGTATTCATAGGCCGTGTGGGCGTAGCCCCGTCGTTCGGCCTCGCGACCCAATCGATAGGCGTGGTTATCGACGCAGCCGGAAGGCGCGACGATCACGGCAAGCGAAGCCAGGCTCAATAGTATAAATACAATCCGACTCACAGTTCGTCTCCCGGAATGATCGCCGCCACGCGATCCAGGATCGATCGATCGAGGGGATGCGCGCCGGCACCGAATATTCGGGGGGCGATCACCGTCTTGATAAAGTTCTGATTAGTCACCTGCGTATGTCCACCATGCCAATCATGCGCCACATAGGCCGGCCGCCAGGGTAGATTGACGA
>JBHHUV010000259.1:0-4377 GCA_046754005.1 Phycisphaerae bacterium
ATCGTCAGGTCCATCGTGTCGGCGCCGGTCGCGGTCAGCGTCGGTGCACCCGGAGTCTGGATCGCTGTCGTGGTCAGGCTGGAACTCGGACCGAAGCCGGTCTCCACCAACGACGGGTTCCGAGCCTTGACATGGAACTCATAGGTCGTCCCCGGCTGGAGGCTCCCCAGCGTGATCGTCCCGCCGGCCCCCTGCCAGTCCTCGAGCGCCTGGGGATTGCCGGTGCCATGGTTGGCGAACTGGCCGTCCCAGGCCGGATCGAGCGGGCTGGTGCTCAGACACTGAATCGCATACTGAGTTGTGGGTGGATTACTATTGATGTCGATATCCAGATCGATCGTGGCTTCAGTGGCGTTACTCAGGATCGGCGCGCCCGGTGCCGTCACGTCTGCCGTGGTCACACTGAACAACGCGGTGAACGGCGTCTCGACACCGAGGCGATTCCGGGCCTTCACGCGGAAGTCGTACTGCGTGTTGAAGGCCAGGCCGGTTACGGTCAGTGTGGCGCTCGGATCGTTGGTCGTCCAGACATTGGTCCCCGATCCGGCCACGGCCGGTGTCATCTCGAAGAACAGACCCGACTGATCGACATCGAGGAACAGCAAGTTGCCCAATGCGGTCACGTCGAGGGTGGTGGCGTCGACATTGGTGAAGCTGATGCCGGTTGGGGTGATAATGTGGGTGACGACGGTCACAGGAGCGGAGAGCTGTGTCTCGTTGGGAAATGCGGCGGAATCCCGGGCCTTGACGGTCCACTGGTAGACAAAGTTTGAAACGGGAACCGTGCCGGTGAACGTCGTTCCGGTTTGCCAGCCGCTGTTCAATCCGACGATTGACGACTCGAAGAGATACTCGACAGGAGGTGTATCAACGTCGGTCGCGACGTTGGATTCCATGGATATCTGTACGGTCGGATCGTCCGGCGGCAGGGCGGGAGCCGGATCGACGAGGAAGGTCATCGGATCAGGCGTCGGCGGTTGATCATCGCCGACGGAGATGGTCACGTCATCGATAAACCAGTCATCCAGGTTCGCGTTGCCCGTTCCCCGGAAACGCATTCGGAAAAACGGATGCTTGGCGTCCGCGGGAAGCGGGATCGAAATGAACTGATAGGGATCGGTGTCCGGTCCCGCTCCGGGGTGGCTGGTGAGAAATTGCCAAGTGCTGAGATCGTTCAGATACTCGACGAATAGATCCTCGCCGTTTTCGGGGGAGTCGCCGTTCCCGGTACGCTGCCACCAATAGGAGATCGTTCCGTTCAGCGCGGCGCTGGTATCCATAAAGTTGGAGGTCAGCGTGTCGGTACCGTCGATGTTGACCGAGTTTGGCGGGCTGGGTTCTCCGTTGCCGTTGGTGTTGGCCTGGGCGCCCAAATTGTCACTCCAGAGACTGCTGTCGATGGTGGTGGTCGGGAAATCATCGAAGAAGGGCAGAGTCGGTGTTCCGGCGGTCGCGAGACAGGTTCGTGAGTCGCGATGGGCCGCGATGCGTCCCATGTTTTGTGTGCCAAAGAAGTTCTGGCACGCGAGCGGTGTTCTCATGGTACCGCAGGGGGGGCCGCAATGGACGCCGTTCCAGACATGGCCATTCTCATGGGCGTGTAAATCGGTCGTGCAACTGAACGGCCCGCAACAGTCAGACTGGGAAAAGCTATAGGCCGAAGTCGTGCAGACACCGCCGATGGAGAGGGCCGTACCGATGATGGTGCCGTCGATATCCGTGCCCGTGAAGAGCTGGGTGATGTCGCGGGGAATGTTGTTCAGATTGGTCAGCCACTCGGTCTGAAGCTGGCCGAGCAGGACATTGTTATTGGTGCTCGTGTAGGGATCGGCCGCAGCCGAGGTTCGGACGATGATGGCGGAGATAATATGGGTGATGAAGACATCACGCTCGTATTCAACGTTGATCGCATTGACGACGGACTGAACCCGCGTCTCAACCGCCGAAACGCTGCCCCAGAACGCGAAGTACTCGAAGTCTGTATCATTGGCCATCTCGGCGAAGCACAGGCCCACCCCGCAGGCACCGCCGCGCGGGGCGGACGGATCAATCGGTTCACCCGGTCCATCGGTTGCACAAACGCCATCCGATGCATAGGCATCTCCGTCATTGTAGATGACATGTACACCCGCCGGCGCGCCGGGGAGTTTCGACGCGACGGGTTCGATCCAGACACGATTTCCATCGGGCATGATGATCTTGGCGAGCAGGCCTTCCTCCATCAGTGTAGCCGCGATGATGGTTCCCTCCATTCCGACCACCGAGCCGCGCAGGGTGCGGATCGGGCCGGGGTTTTCCGGAACGATGGAACCATCCTCAATCTGAACGAGCAACTGATAGTTGTCGGATAAGACCGAATGCGGCGACAGTTCCAGCGTCCGCAATTCGCCGTGGATCGGTACGACGGCCGTGAAGTTTTCTTCCGGAACAGCGTCGATATTCAGTTCGACGATATTGCTGACCGCCAGATTGAACGTGGAGTTGACTTGTGCGGTGAGATCGGGATCAGTGATCGGCCTCGGCATCGCCTGCGGTCGGGTAACTGGATCCGCCGCGGCTCGATCTGACGGGGATATCGGCGGCCCCGCCAGTGTGGTCGTTGTCACCAACGAGGTGACGAGAACCGCAACGAGACAAACCAGGACCGGCGTCGCGAAGACGCGGTTTTGTTTCACACACTTCTGTTCCAAACAATGAGACGTCATCATCCACTCCCTCGATACACAACACATATTCAAGTACACATGATTCAGGCCATCTGGCCACCATGAACAGGCATGAGGATTCTGCAACCTATAACCGGCTATCACCTGGTTTGATTCCGGCTTGTGGTCGGCATTCGGGCACGGCTGGGGGTTGAGGGGCGGCCAATGGAAGCGGCCAAGTCGGGCCTGGTCTCCCAACGGAATTTACTGGGGGATTCGGATCCTTCACCTCTTCGCGCGGATTCCTCGTCGATCACCCACTCCACACAGGCACTCACCCAATTGTCCCTACTTTAGCATGATGGCGTTTGGCAAGTCAAGGAACTTCTGATGCAGTCATGGTTTGCGACAAAATGAGACCTTGGAGGGCGCGAACCCTCGTAGGGGGGACGCCGGATAACGGCACAATCATCTGCCGGGGAACATGAACGATAGCCGTTCAATTATGAGATACTTTGTCCGCATATTTCGCCAATATCACGTCCGAAAAGGGATCCTTCGTCCTGATTCGTAGATTTTGCTCACAATATAGAGCAATTGATGTCGGCGTATTTCGAGCCAATCGAGGTTGTGACGAACATCCATAGGCTTGCCGGTTGATGGGTTGCCCCCGCCTTGTCCGTCGAGGATACTACCGTGCTTGTTCGCGGCGCTCTTCCAGAATTCGGCTTCCTATAGATCGGGGGCTTCTCCGGAACCATCCGGACTGGTTGATGAGCGGGTTCAGTGAGATACCAACCCGAAGTTTCTACAAGGAGATCCCATGTTACCATTCGGATTAGGCGGTGGCGGTTTTTTGGGTTCGTTTGGCATATTTTTCATCATCAATCTGGTCCTCAAGCTGCTGACCGGACAACTCGATCTCTCGAGTCTCTGATCCAGCGAGGCGGAGCCGTCAAGCATTGTCCGGAGTGTGTGGTGACGATACGTGCAGGACGGTTTTCCTGAAACCGCGTCCTTCCCGGCGCGCCGGGATTCGGTATGGCGGATCTTACGAACCGATGTTCGTCGTTTGCTTTTCGTGATTCGCCCTTGCCTCGTCCGGCATTTTCCCGAGCACGGCGGCGAGGGCGACGATCAACAGGGCGAGCAGGATGTTGCGCACCATCCATCGCTTCCGCTTGCGGCGAATTCCCTCGAACGCCGCCGATCGCCCCAGAAGCGCACTGCCCAGGAAAAACACGCCCATCGCCAACAGGATCTTGATACCCATCAGGATGTGATAGGCGCTCTGCCCCTCGTGATTCGACATCTCATTACCGAGATAATTGTAAAAACCCGAGATCAACAGCGCGGCAATGGCGAACATGAACAGCTTTGAGAATCGCGATCGGACACTCTCGTATATTTCGGAGCGAATCTCCTCCGTCAGCCCGCTGATGGAAGGCAGCAACACAAACAGGGCAAAGACCGAACCACCCACCGCCACGATTGCCCCGATCATATGCAGCCAACGCATGATGATGTCAAGAACGGAGATGTCTTCCATGATACATTTGCCTTCCAGTCAATGATAGTGAGTCAGTGATGTTTTGAAATCCCTACACGTCGTGAGTCGCATCACATGGCCAAGCGTAACTCGCTTGCTCCAACGAGCAAGCGAGTTACGCTTGGCCATGCCACCCCTTGGCGCTTGTCTTCAATCCGAAATCCACACTCACTCAATCTGTCC
>JBHHUV010000260.1:0-4363 GCA_046754005.1 Phycisphaerae bacterium
ACCCCCGTCATCCCCAGTGCATAGAGCATCGTCAGCACCCCCAACCAGACCTCCGAACCCACCGGAACGAACAGCAACCCCAGCGGGTAGAGCGTCAGCCACAGAAACGACCCCGCCGCCAGCCGCACCGCACCCACCCGATCGGCCAGCCGCCCCATCGGCACGAGCATGAGTATCATGGTGAATTGAAAGGCGATGATCGTGGAGCGAGAAAACTGACCGTAATCCAGATCGAGTTTGTCCTTGGCCAGCAGCGGAACCAGGGCGGTGCAGATCATCCAGCCCACGCCATAGGACATGAAGGCCGTCTCGTAGGCGGCAAAGCGGTGATCGGCCCGGAGAATGCGACCCATATCTCGAAGCGGCGTCCACCACTGTTGACCAGTCTCCACGACCGGGCGCGGCCGCCGCCGAAAAACATCCGTGCGTGAGATGAGTGCAAACAGGAACAGGCCCGTCGCCAGCGAGGCCGCCGTCAGCGGGAGAAAGAAGCGGTAGCCGTCCGGATCGAGGTCCGACCATCGGCCCATGATCCACCCGGCCACGATGACGCCGAAGAATTGCGACGCCGTGATCATCCCATAGACGCGGCCCCGGACGCGATCCCGATAGCAGTTCCGGAGCAGATCGGCATTAATCGGCGACAAACCGGCGCCGCCCCCGGCCCCGCCGAAGGCCGCCACCACCAGGCAGATCATCAACAAAGTCATACTCTGGGCAAAGGCCATCAGCGCGACGGGGATGCAACTCAACACCGCAATGATCACCAGATACAGCCACGATGGAATACGCGCGTATAAATGATTCCAGAAAATCGTGAAGAACTGCATGACCGGCATGGCCGCCGTCAGCACCCAGCTCTGCCAGTTCTCGGCCTCGAACCGCCGCCGCGCCAGGAATGGCAGGATAAAGACCATCGCCAGCCCCGCCCCCTGAAGCGCCACGCCCGCCATATGGAGAAAAAGGATTACACGCTTCTCGTCATCGCGAACCATGCGTCGATTGGAATTCAAATTGAATGGCTCCGAACTCTGTATGGCGCCTAGTCCAGCACTGAAAATCGTGCCAGGTCGATCTCGCGCCCCAGAACAATGAGCGTATCATCCTCATGCAGAACCGTGTCCGCTGCCGGCATGAAGTGAAAGCGTCCGGATGTCATGGATTTGATCGCCAGAACAAGCATTTCGAATTCTTCGCGAAGCCGGGACTCTCGGAGTGATTGGCCGGCCAGCGGCTTCGGCAGGGCAATCTCGAGAATGCGATGATCTTCTTCGAATGGAAAATAATCCAGCAGAGTCGGATAGGCCACACGGCGCGCGGTCCGTTCCGCCGTTTCCTGCTCGGGAAAGATGATTTCATGCGCGCCCACGGCCTTCAGGATTGTCGCATGATCCTCATTGATCGCCGTCGTTCGAATCCGTTGAACACCGATCTGGTTCAAGTGCAGGGAACAGAGAATGCTCGCCTCCATCTGATTGCCCAGGCAAACCATCACCTCGTCCACACTCGCGGAGATGACAGACTGAATCGATTTCAAATTACGCGCATCGCATATGACCGCTTGCTGAATATCATCTCGAACCTGGGCAACCTTCTCTTCATCGATATCCAGGGCAAGAACCTCGCATTCCATCCGCGTCAGTTCGCGGGCAAAATGAGAACCGAACTGCCCCAACCCGATCACAACAACCTGTCTCATTGCGATTTCCTCACGCGAGCGATCCGACACCTCTTGATCTCTATCGAGGTCAACAATACACCATTCCCTGTTCGCTATTCAATAGTCCTCACCCCACCATCAAGTGCTCTTCCGGATAACGCACATGATCCGTTTCCTGCTGAGAAATCACCATCGCGAAGGCCAGCGGCCCGATCCGACCCACGAACATCGAGAGAATGATCCAGATCCGGCTTCCCGCGGTCAACGATGCCGTAATCCCCGTGGACAAACCGACCGTGCCAAAGGCGGATACCTGCTCAAACAACAATCGATCGAAGCCCATTCCTTCCCGGCCCGATTCCAGCAGCGTCAGAACGATCGTGCCGAAAACAACCCAGGTGACTCCCAGGCCGATGATCATCCCCGCACGCGCGACGACGTCACCTGACAACCGCCTTCCCAACAGGAGAACATCCTTCCTTCCCGTCATCCACGATCGAAGCTGTGCGAACCAGGCGGCCAACGAGGTAGTCTTGACCCCTCCCGCGCAGGAGGCGGGCGAGCCGCCAATAAACATCAGCAACACGATGACAAGCAAGGTCGGTGTTGCCAGGGTATCGATGCGAATGGTATTGAACCCCGCGGTCCGCGAAGTGACCGACTGAAACAGGGCGTTGGCCAGTTTGTGGAGCGTCGTTGCTTCTCCGTGACCTGCATCGAGTGAAGCGAGAAGCAGCGTTCCAATCAAAATGAGGCTGGCACTCATCCACAAAACTACGCGGGTCTGTAAACTCCACCGAAGGGGAGATGAAGATCGCCGTCGAATGCCGTTCCCTATGCGTCCGAGAGTTTCCAGTACCACGCGATTGCCCAGGCCACCCAGGATGATCAGCATCATGACGACCCCCATGGGAAAACATCGATCATGAAAACGCGTAAGACTGTCGGTATAGAGTGAGAATCCCGCATTACAAAATGCCGAGATCGAGTGAAAAATGGCTGAAAACCAGGCTTCGTGATCACCTGCCGAGTCCGACATCGAATGGTAGAGAAGCACGGCCCCGAGTGCTTCGATCAAAAACGTGACCGCCACGATCCGCTTCAGATCATGCCTCAGTGAGGAAGCAGCGTTCCCCTGGTAAAACGCATCGCCCAGAACCGCCTGTGAGCGAAACGAGAGTTTGCCTCCGATCAATTGGGCCGTAACCGCGGCGAAGGTCATGATACCCAGCCCCCCAAGTTGAATGAGGAACATAATCACCAACTGCCCGAACCAACTGAAATCCCGGCCCGTATCGGCGACAACCAGGCCCGTCACGCAGACGGCGGAGGTCGAAGTAAACGAGGCATCCAGAAACGAAAACTGACCAGTCTTATGTGAAATGGGCAGCCACAACAACACCGTGCCCATAAAAATCAGCAGGAAAAATGTGACCGCCAGCAATCGCTCGGAACGGGCAAATAACCAAGCGCTGCATCGGTGGAGGATATCAGTGAGCGTCTCAAACATTAAACCGAAAGTTAATCACATCCCCATCCTGAACAATATAGTGCTTCGCCTCCAGCCGAACCTTCCCCGCCGCCTTCGCACCCTTCAAGTCCGTGTGGGCCTTGATATCCTCAAAGGCAACCGTCTCCGCACGGATGAAGCCCCGCTGGATGTCGCTGTGAATCTTACCCGCCGCCTCCACCGCCTCGGTCTCGCGGGCGATCGTCCAGGCCCGAACCTCGTCCGGACCGCAGGTCAGAAACGAAACCAGATCCACGGCCTCGTAACAGGTGCGGATCAGCCGCGTCTTGGCCGGTTCATGCAGTCCCATGTCTTCGAGAAACACGCCCCGATCCGCATCGTCAAGCTGGGCCATCTCCGCCTCGATCTCGGCCGAGAGGGCGATCGTCGCCCGCGCGTGTTCATGCGTAAACGGCGGTGGCGCCGTCACCTGATCCTCGCCCACGTTGATCACCACGATCACCGGCTTCAGCGTCAGAAAGCCAAAGCTGCTGGCGATCTTCCGTTCCTCATCGTTATGGATCGCCCCGGAGACCGGCGCCTCGGCCTCCAGCGCCTCCCGAGCCCGCGTCATCATCGCCAATTCGCGCACATCCTGATCGTGCGTCTTCGAAGGACGCGAAGTCGTCTTCTCCAGCTTTTCGATCCGGGCGACCACCTGTTCCAAGTCGGCGAAGATCAACTCGGTATGCAGTTCGTCGAGATCGGCCTTCGCATCGACCCGGTCTCGATACATCACCACCGAGTCGGACGCAAAGGCCCGCACCACCATCACCACCCCGTCGCACTGTCGAATCGATTGCATCCGCTTGCAAAACTCGGTTCGGCCGTGGGCGTCGGCGAGCGATGCGCCGGGCACATCTAGAAACGACAGGTGTGCGGGGGTGTATTTCTTGGGCTGATACAATTTCGCCAGGTAATCGAGCCGCGCGTCCGGCACATCCACGGACGTGAGCTGCTCGCTCGCGGCATGGCTGGGATCGGGTGGATCCCCGGTGATGGCAGAGAAGAGGGTGGACTTTCCCGATTGCGGCGGACCGATCAGCGCGAATCGCATGGCCTCGTGGCTCCTTTCGATTCGCGATTGTATCAGAGTCGAGAAACGAGTCGAGCCGGTAGGATGGGGTCCATACGCCCCGGGTCCATGACAGTTCAGGCGGGATCTTAGCGCAGCACAGTCCGGCTTAATCCGT
>JBHHUV010000261.1:0-4357 GCA_046754005.1 Phycisphaerae bacterium
CATCGACCTTACTGTAGGCGCCGACGAACGCGTGGATCCCCCTCCTAAAAAGGAGGGGTAGAGAGAATACCGGAGGATGATGAGTGTTTCTGATTCCTCCGAGGTCATTGAGTAAAGCTCAACCAATAACCGGACGGGAGTAGAAGAATTCAAGGTCAATCGGGAAGGAAGCAACGCTAACCGAAAGAAGCACCTTCTTTTTCACAGAAAAATGAAAGGGGAAGAACATGAAGTATGGGGTAATTGGACGAATATTGTGTGCGGCGGCCGTGTTGATGATCGTATCGCCCGCCTTGGCGGGGACATGGACATCGCCGAGTGGAAACACGGACTTCCTTGGGAATCCGCTTGATTTCACTTACTCGAATGGCACTGACATCAACGGATTTTTCGGCGATCCCCTCATCTCCGGGAATGACTTCTTCTTCAGCACGGGTTTTTCCGTGAATGCGGCGAACGGCGCCACGTCGACGGCATCGGACGCCGTATCATTCGATGTCCTGGCCAATCCCGGCCTGGCCTTCTCGTCGATCATGGTTACCGCCTTCGGCAGCTATGCGATCACGACCGAGGGCAGCG
The DNA here is from genome assembly GCA_046754005.1 of Phycisphaerae bacterium. GTDB lineage: Bacteria > Planctomycetota > Phycisphaerae > UBA1845 > UTPLA1 > CAYXGR01. The sequence continues at coordinate 580 of JBHHUV010000261.1, forward strand.
TCGACGTCAATGCCGACCTGTCGATGACTGAGAATCCTGGCGCCGGCAGCCTCGAGCGTTCCTTCACCGGTGCCCTGACCACGGATGTCGCATTCCCGGTCAACACGCCTGGGAATGGCACATGGAACGGCACCGCCGCCGTCAACGTGGAGTTTGCGTTCCCGACACCGCACAACGACATTCACATCTCATTGCAAAACGATGTGATTGCCATCGCGGGGCCCCAGGGCAGCGCGGCGATTAACATTCAGTTTCAGGATCTTATGATTGGTTTCGTCACGATTCCGGAGCCTGCTTCCATGGTCCTGCTGACGCTGGGCGGCGGAATGCTCCTGCTTCGACGCCGACGGTAAAAAGAAGAGAGAAGGCGAAAGCCTCAACAACACGCGCGGTGGCGGTGGAGGCCCCCCCCTGCCACCCAGCGCCGATGAATGTGTTGTGTGCGGAAATAGGAAGGGGGCATGTGGTGTGTCCGCCGAGAGATCAGGGATGTTTCGACATCCTTCTCCCGCCCTCAATCGTAGTGGTGGGCATGATCTTCGCTATCGCACGCAAGATCTGTTTCTGGTACCGTGTTGGTGTTATTTAGTTGACACATTGGTCGCATGGTATGGAGAGGGCTGTAGGGAGCCACTCTCGGAAAGGGGCCGGCCGACGGTAGCCCCAGCCCCAAGGCACGTGATGGGCTGGCGAGATGAATGGTGTACCATCCCGGAGCCGCAATCGATTGGAGAGGCACGGTGAATGGCGTGTGTCATGTGACACTCACGTTTGTTCCCGGGGGGAGTGGAGCGGGGAAGTGAAAAGGCAGGCCAACCGACCCAAGGCCTGGGGGCTGTTGATGTGCGGTACGATTGTTGTCGCGCTCACGGCGACTTCTGCCATCGCAATAGACCCCCAACTACGCACCGCCGATATGCCTGATAGCTGGCTGGTGCTCTACAATCTCAACGATCCCGACAGCATTTCCTGGGCCCAGTGGTACACAACCATTCGGGGCATTCCCGCAACCAACATGCTCGGGCTGGATGCCGATCTGACGGAACACCTCGCGACTATAGACCAGGCCCAGAATCAGATCATCACCCCTGTTCGCGATCTCTTCACGCTCGATACTGATTTCGAACAGCAGACCATGGGTATCATCCTGGGCTATGGCCTTCCCGGTCATTACGAAACACTACCCGCCGGACTTCCTGATGTCGGAGGTTTTTCAATCGCCGATGCCCTGCAGGACATGTGGGACGACTTCAATCCTGCAGCATCTCAACGAAACACAAACGTCGATAACCCTCATGCTCAACAACCCCCGGCCATTATTCCGGCTCAACGCCTGACCAAGGCCACCCTGAAGAGTGGTCGCTACCTGGTTGCCCGGATAGATGGACCGACGATGCAGGATGCCCAGGCCCTGACACAGCGGGCCCTGACAATCGAAAATTCCATTGCAGGACTCGGCGGCGAAAACGTCTCCTATGACTATTTCGATACGGATTTCCCGTCATCCACCAACGAATGGTTCTGGCTGAAGGCTGCGGTCCAGTCGCCGGATCTGGCTGATATTCCATGGGTGGAGTTTGATCTCGATGGCCAGTCCGGGCCAACGATCCCGTCGTTGGATGCCTTCCGATTCTCCATCTACCAACTCTTCGGATGGTCGCCGGACCAATTCGTGGGTGACAACCCGGGCAGCCAGATTATGGCCTTTCACTTCAACAGTTTCGGAGCGGTCACACTCCGTAGCACCACGTTGGAGGGCGCGCTCTACGTCCCGAACGCCCTGGCCGCCGGATACGCCGCAAGTATCGGCGCGACAGGGGAACCGATCTGTTGTGTCGGCCCTTTCCCGGACACCATCCTGGCATCCATGCGTGAGGGCTGGACCCTGGGCGAGGCCTTTTACCTGGCCAATCCCTTTAACGACTGGATGTGGACGCTTGTCGGCGATCCCTTCCTCACGGTTCCCTACTGGTTCAATGAGATCCCGCCGATCATCCAGGGTGACGGGGATATCAACGCCGATGGTACCGTGGATGGGTTGGATATTCTTCCCTTTACCGACGTGTTACTCGGCCTCGACAGCGATCCGCTACACATTGCCAGCGCCGATTTGGATGGCAACGGTTTAATCGACGACGACGACGCCTACCTGCTCCTCGGACCGTTGGTCTACGGGGCCATCAACGCACCAGAATTGAAGGGAACCGGCGACGCCAACGGCGATCGACAGCTCAACGGCCTCGATATCGATGCCTACCTCGACATGCTCTTCAACGGCACCAACGGCTGGCCCTTGCGTGCCCGCTGGGGCGCGGATATGAACCAGGACGACATGATCACCGTCGAGGATGCACCCCTCCTCGCCGATGTCCTGATCCAATCCTGACGAGAACCTGTCGAATTCACCCTAAACGACATCAATCAAAGACACATTGACCGGCAGATGTGTGCCACTGCTTCAAGCAGTGCGAACACGCCCCGGTCTTTTCGAGGCGTGTCCGCATAACCTTGACTAACCCCGGTGTTCATTCTCAAACACCGTTGTTGTTTTTATTATTTCGACGTTTCGACTTTTCGACGATTCCATCAATACCGATAGTGTTCCGGCTTGTACGGCCCCTCGACGGGGATGCCGAGATAGTCGGCCTGTTCTGGCGTCAGGCTCGTGAGCTTGACACCCAGATGGTCCAGGTGCAGCCGGGCCACCTTTTCGTCGAGATGTTTCGGCAAGGTATAGACCTTGTTCTCGTAGCGATCCGGGTTCTGATGAAGCTCGATCTGGGCGATGACCTGGTTCGTGAAACTGTTGCTCATGACGAAGCTCGGATGACCGGTCGCACAGCCGAGATTGAGCAGCCGGCCCTCGGCCAGAATGATGATTGAGCGGCCGTCCGGAAAGATCCACTGATCGACCTGCGGCTTGATGTTGTTCTTCTTGATGCCGGGGAATTTCGTCAGGCCCGCCATGTCGATCTCGTTGTCGAAGTGGCCGATGTTCCCAACGATGGCACCGGTCTTCATCCGTTTCATGTGATCGACTGTGATGATGTCCTTGTTGCCGGTCGTCGTCACAAAGATGTCGGCCCGTGCGAGGACATCCTCGAGCGTCTTGACTTCGTAGCCCTCCATGGCCGCCTGCAGGGCACAGATCGGATCGATCTCCGCCACGATCACGCGGCACCCTTGGCCCCGCAAGGACTGGGCACACCCCTTGCCAACGTCGCCGTAGCCACAGACGACGGCGATTTTGCCGCCGAGCATCACATCCGTTGCCCGGTTGATGCCGTCGATCAGCGAGTGGCGACAGCCATAGACGTTGTCGAACTTGCTCTTGGTGACCGAATCGTTGACGTTGATCGCCGGGAACCGCAGCACGCCGGACTCCTGCATCTGATAGAGACGGTGCACGCCGGTCGTGGTCTCCTCGCTGACACCGCGGACGGTCTCGGCCAGCTTCGTCCACTTGCCGGGGTGTTGCTGGAGTTCGGAACGAATGGTTTCGAGTATGACGGCCCATTCTTCCGGATCATTTTTGGGATCGAATGGGGGGACGGCGCCGGCCTTTTCAAACTCAGCGGCCTTGTGAACCAGGAGCGTGGCGTCGCCACCGTCGTCGAGGATCAGGTTCGGTCCGTCGGAATCGGGCCAGCAGAGGGCCTGCACGGTGCACCACCAGTATTCCTCCAGCGTCTCGCCCTTCCAGGCGAAGACGGGGATGCCGCGCGGCGGAGCCGGGGTTCCGGGGGGGGCGGCGGGGGGGGCCGCGGGCGCGGGGGGG
>JBHHUV010000262.1:0-4356 GCA_046754005.1 Phycisphaerae bacterium
GGCTGATCGCGTCGTGACCGGCGTGATGGATCGCCATCGCCATCAGGGCAATCGAAATTTGCTCCCCGGTCGCCAGGAGTTGGTCCATTTCCCTGCGGCTCGGCCGATCGGTCACCTGATAGGCGAGATCGGTCAGTTCGTCGGTGGTCTTGTCCATCGCCGAAACCACCATGACGACCTGATGATTATCGAGTTTTGCGCGGATTGCCCGCCGCGCCGCTCGGTGGATCTTTTCCGCGTCCGCCAGACTGGTGCCGCCGAATTTTTGAACAATCAAGCCCATAGGGGTTTCGAGTTTCTGGTTTCGAATGGCGCGTTTCGAGCACTGATGATACCCCGAACGATCAGACTCGAAACTCGTAACTCCTCAACGCCACTCCACTTCTCGTCGTCCGCGTCGGATCGTGCCGATGCGGTATGTTCGTTCACCCTGCTCATTCAACTGATTCATGATACTCTTCGCGAAGGCCGGACGCACGATCAACACGAAACCGATCCCTATGTTGAACACCCGTTCCATCTCCCCTGCCGCCACACCTTGTGCCTGAATCAGTCGGAAGATCGGCGGAACGGGCCAGCTTCCGCGAGACAGCCGCGCGCAACACCCCTTCGGTAGCACCCTCGGCAGGTTACCCACAAGCCCACCGCCGGTGATGTGGGCCATCGCCCGGATCACCCGTTTGCGACGATAGCGCGCCAGCAGCTTGAGGATCGGCTTGACGTAGATTCGTGTGGGCCGCAAGACCGCGTCGGCAAGCGGTTCACCGAGTACTGCCAGCAGCTTTTTTTTGTTGGTGAGTCCCTTCAAGGCTCGTCGGACCAGGCTGAAACCGTTCGAGTGCAGGCCGTTCGATCCCAGCCCGATCACGGCGTCGCCCGGTTCGACACCCGATCCGTCGATGATCCTGTTCTGCTCGACGACGCCGATGCAAAAACCCGCCAGATCGAAGTGTTTCGGCGCGTAGAGCCCGGGCATCTCCGCCGTCTCCCCACCCAACAGCGCGCAGCCCGCCTGCCGGCACCCCTCGGACATCCCTGTAACAAGCGTCTCAATCTGTTCCGGTACCAGCCGGTGACAGGCTATGTAGTCCAGGAAGCAAAGCGGTTCCGCACCGACTGTCAGCACGTCGTTGGCATTCATCGCCACCAGGTCAATACCCAAATCTGCGATTCGTCCCCACTTCAGACCGAGCAGCAGTTTGCTGCCCACACCGTCCGCCCCAGCCACGAGCACCGGCTTGCGATAGCGACGCTTGAGCAGGCGTTCGTTGAAATCCAGCCGCATCAACCCCGCGAACGCGCCGTGTCGTGATAGTACGCGCGGGTCAAACGTCTGGCGCATGGCATGGCCGATCTTTTCGACCATCCGGTCATTGGCGGAGATATCGACGCCCGACGCCTTGTAGGTGAGCCGGTCTTGGGATTCGGACCGCCGCTTGGCCATGCGCTTCACCGATCGTGTTAGAGGGTGTCTATAAAGAGTCTACGTCATGCCGCCCCAGTGGGTCTGAGTCATGAGATTGCTTGCTATCGCCACCGTGACCGCTCCTTTACGGTCGCGGCTCTGATAGAAGAGCCGCGTTTTATCAATCCTCTTGTGCCTCGCTGCCTGTGACAAACAGCGGTTGGTCACCTTACCGCGTAGGGTTAGCGCTGTCGATGAAATGTGCGATTAGGAGTGCGGCCTGCTTCCGAGTGATAGTGCCCTCCCTATGAACGCCGACCGCTTCCTGACGGGCGCGGCTCAGATTTCGTCTCACGAATAGCCTACCTGGATGGGTTCGCTTTCCGGTGAGCATGGTCAAGATTTCCGGATCGGCGATCGGGAAGGCGACCTCTTCATACCCCTGCTTCAACAATTGTGTACACCGATCCGACACGAACCCGTGGGATAGATCATTGAGGATGAGGACCGACCAACTGCGCTGCCTCAAGTGGTCGGCCAGGTCCGCCTCAAATATCGATTTCGCAGATCGCTCCGCTCCGTCCACCAGGAATCCAGTGGGGCATAAGTGCGCATAGTGGTTGGATGATCCCGTATTGAAACTGTGCCAAGGCATCCAAACCGAACTGTCATCGCTGTACCGCTCAACGAGGGCATTGAGTTTGTCCGCCGCGTTCCGGCGATCGGCATATGCGAGGGTTCGGCTCCAGGGAAGATCCGCGAATCGGCTGCCGAGTGTTGATAATTGTACAGCCGTGATCAACCAGAACCCCCACGCGATACGGATCGCCATTTCAGTCGATTGGATCGATCCCCATTTACGCACGCGCGGCAGCATCCACGCCAGGGCCATCAAGCCGAAGGCCCAGGCGGGCACAAGATTGTTCGAAAACCCACCCGCCTTCAGCCGGCCGGTCATCGTTGCGCATAATCCACCCAAGGCCACGAGCAAGACGAGCAGGGTACGCCGTCGATCCGCACTCCAGCGGCCCCCCCGCAACAGCACCATTCCACCGAATCCGAGTCCCATTGCCAACAAGAATCCATGATTGCCCACGTCTTCGGCGATAAAGCGGACCCACCGGCCGGTACCCCCGAATGGATGCAGGGCAGGCTGTGTGAACAGATAGAAACCGGACCAGCCGTCCGTGAGAATTTGAAGCACACCGAACACAAGCACCGGAAGGCCGAATCCGAGTGCCGCGTAGGCGTAGCCTCGGCGCCGCTCAACGACCCACAGGCCTAGCCCCAGCGCTGCGCCGACTGTGAGCATGTTGTGTTTGGTCAGAATGGCCATCGCCATGAGCAGCCCGCTGATAGCGGCCCCTCGGATGCCGTTCGATTGGACGGCCGTCACGATCGCCCAGGCCGCCAGTGCGAGCGCTGTCATGTCCACCCTTGCCAGGTCGTAGGTCTGTCCACCGGCCGCATAGAACGCCACAAAGAGTCCGACAATCACCCTCCGTTGCCATCGATCCCCACTGCTTCGCTTACCCATCATCCAGATGGCCAGTCCGACCGCCGCAGCGGCCGCGACGGAAACCAGTCGGCACACAAACAAAGATGGGCCGAACAGGTACATCAGCCCGGCACAGAGATGGAAATACAGGGGTGGATAATTGTCACCGACGTAATCGGCGGAGGGCGGAGTGTACAGTGACTCCCCATCCATCACGCGTTGTGCCGATCGGGCAATGCTGCTTTCGACCCACTCGTTGTCGAATGGAATATCGATGCGCATGATGATCAGTGCACAGACTAGCAGCGTCAGGCCGATCGAACCCAGGATGCATACCCCGCGTACCCATCGAAGGGCCTTGAGATCGGGATTCCCGTCGATGACACATCGATCCACAGGTTCGATCCAAGTTTTGACGGGAGTTGAGATACGACGGTCTCGTACGGATTGATCACCTTGTGTTGTGCTTGGATACAATCCTAACGGACGAGTTTCGTCGATTACCGGACTATTGGCGGGTGATGTCCTAGAATTCGTCATGAAGCAGGCTCCGACATCTCTCGATATAAATCGGTCGGGATGGGGGCCGACAGGAGTGTTCTCGGAAGGCGGGCCTGAATAACGTGAATCACCGCGAAGATGCCTTAGAAGTCTTGTTGATTATCCGACGCCGGTTGTTGGATCGGATGGCATCCGTCATCGTCAAGAATCGAGAGACGTTGCTCAACGGCCATAGTCGGACTAATAATCCCCTCGCCGGTAACAGCGACTTGGCCGAGATCAGTCGAAGTCTCAGCGAACTCGATACCGCGATTGCCGGACTGGCCAATCTGTCCGATGATCTCCCGGACCGAGATATCCCCGATCAATTGGTGGCGCCGTCGGTGGAGCCCCATCAGTCACATGTTTTCGGTCAATACATACAGCTCGTTTCCGCGTCTCGGCTTGAGGAGGCCTCGCGGGAACTTGCCCGGATGCTGCGGATGCCGCTCGATGGGATGATCACCGCAACTCGATTTTTTTCCCGTGGATTGAAGGCCGATCCGGGATTATCCGAACGTCTCAATCAGATGTGCTCACGGATCGTCGAGGGTTCAGAGGCTGAGTGTGTTCGTATGCTGATTCAAATATTCGGATTCCAGGCGATCGAGTCGCGTCAGGCACTTGAGGCGCTTCGCACCCTGTCGCACGGGCAGGGGGCGATTGCGGATTCTTGAGGATCAGCGAGATAATAACTTCCCGATTGTTGGGGCCATGATACTGCTGCAGTCAGCCAAGGGCCTTTTCGAAACCGGTAAGTTATTTCATTTGCGATTCTGAGCAACACATCCGACGCTCGGCATAATGTATCGCCCCGTCAGGGCTGGGTGGTTTGATCGTGCTGACACAGGGTGGCGCTGGGTCCATGACAGTTCAGGCGGGATCTTGGCGCAGCACAGTCCGGCGAAATCCG
>JBHHUV010000263.1:0-4347 GCA_046754005.1 Phycisphaerae bacterium
AAATGGCTCCCCGATGTTATCGATGAGCGCTTTGCGTGAGATGAACTGGAAGCACGAGGTGATATTCGCAACAGGATGGCTCGTCGGTTTCTACTTCCGCTGAACAAGCGATTGGGAAGTCGTCTTGATTCCTCGGATCCGGCTGGCCAGTGCGTCGCGGTTCGGGGCGAATTCCATCGCGACATCCATGAACACCTTCTCATTCTTGACCAACTCCGCGAGGGCCGCGGTGAACGAGTGCATACCCTCCTTCTCGTTCGATTCGATCAGGGCGGGGATATCCTGGTCCTGCTCCTTCCGTATCAATTCCTTGCAGGTCGGTGTGTTCAACAAGACCTCGGTCGCGGGGATGCGCATGCCCTTTTCCGTGCCGGGAAGCAGTCGTTGGGCACAGATTCCCTGTAAGGTGTTACTCAGAGAACTGCGGATGAATTCGTGCTCCTCGCGCGGAAAGAACTCGAGTATCCGGGCAAAGGCCTGCATCGCGTCCGCCGTATGGAGGGTTCCAAATACCAAATGGCCCGTCTCCGCCGCCTGAAGCGCGGCCCCCATCGTGAATTTATCGCGCATCTCACCGACAAAAATGACATCGGGATCCTGGCGGACGATATATTTTAGACCTTCGCCGTAATCGGGGATGTCGATCCCAATCTCACGTTGGGAGATGATAGATTTCTTGGGCTTGAAGATGAATTCGATCGGATCCTCGATCGTGACGATGTTTTCTTTTCGAGTCGAGTTGATTTGCTCGATCATCGCGGCAAGGGTCGTGCTTTTTCCCGAGCCGGTCACGCCCGAGATAATGATGATCCCCTCGAAGGATTGTTCAATCAATTGGCCATAGATCGGCGGCAGGTTCAACTCCTCGTAGGAAGGAATGAAAGGGTTGACGCGGCGAACGGCGGCATTCATCTCCGTTCCGGCGCGGAAGATGTTGACACGAAAGCGCTCGCCGTCGGGAAGGGAGGTCGAGAAATCCAGATCGCCGTGTTCTTCATAAAATTCACGCCGACCGGATGGAATGATCGGAGCAATACAACGCTCGATGGCCGCACCGGTCATGGGAGGCATACTCGATGCGGAGCGAAGGTGCCCGCCCACACGGTACACCGGCGGCATACCCGCCTTCAGATGAAGATCAGAGGCCCCGAGGGTCTTCATTGCCGCAAGCAGTTGCTCGACGTTTACCATCTCAGACATGAAACCCTCCCATTCTCGGCACCGGCTGGATAATCCCGTGACACGGCAATGCGCTCGCGTCCATTGTATCGAAACAAGAGGCCATCGACAAAAGATCGGATGGGTCATCCGACCCTTCTGTTGAACATATGACGGGTGGCATGGTCAAGTGAAGCAACCGGGTGGCATGGTCAAGCGAAGCTTGGCCATGGCAAAAGGGTGCCATGGCCGGGTGTCATGCTTACACGCCCGGGCCGTTTCGGGCGGGTAAGCATGCCGAACACCCTGGGTCGCGGATGGCTGGCATGCCCATACGCGGTCCCTTCACGACGCGTTTTCGGACCCACCTCAATCCACGATAATCGTCAGCGGAACGGATCGTGTGTCGGGCAACACCTCCAATGCAGATTCGCCGCTGACTTCCCCATGCAACGTATAAGGAGTAGCGGCAACCACACGAACACGAAGAAATCGCCCGATCGACTCGGGCGGAGCGTTGAAGACGACGATCTCATCCCCCTGCGTCCGGCCGACAAGTTGATCGCGAAGACCACCGGCCTGATCGATTTCCTCACCGCGCGACTGTTCCGATTCCTGTGCTTTCAGAGCGCTCTTGCTCGGCCCCTCGACCAGCACCTCAACCTCGCGCCCCAGCATGGCCTGATGGTGCGAGAGACTGATCCGCGCCTGAAGGGCGAGCATGTCGTTATTGCGGCGGCGTTTTTCCACGTCGGGCACATCGTCCGGAAGTCGGCCGTCGGCCGACGTGCCCGGCCTCGGCGAATACTTGAAGACAAAACAATTTTTATACTTTGCGTTGCGGATCAGATCGAGACTTCGCTGAAAATCGTCCTCCGTCTCGCCGCTGAAGCCGACGATCATATCGCCGGCGATGCAGAGGTCCGGCATCATCGCGCGGGCCCGCCCTAATAGCGCAAGGTAGTCCTCGACCGTGTGGCCCCGGTTCATTCGCCGGAGGACCGCGTTGCTGCCGCTTTGGGCGGGGATGTGAAGATACCTGCAGATACGCGGGGAGGATGCCATGACCTCGAGCGCTTCGTCCGTGAAGTCGCGCGGAAAACTGGTTACAAAGCGCAGCCGCGGAAGCTGCGGAACTTCATCATGAACGCGCTTCAAGAGCCGCGCGAAAGACGTTTCTCTTTCGCCGTTTTCTCCCGCATAGTGATAATGGTTCACTGTTTGGCCAAGCAGCGTCACTTCGACCACGCCATTGTCCGCAAGCCGGCGAACCTCGTCGACGACTTGATCCGGGGGTCGATGCGTTTCCGGCCCGCGCGTGTACGGAACGACACAGAAGGTGCAAAACTTGTTGCAGCCGCGCGTGATGCGAACGTAGGCCTGCCGCCGCCCGAAGACCTTGGGCGTCTCGGCGTGCAACGTCGGAGCGAACATCCGGCCGGAGTCGAGCGATTCGAGATCATCGTGCCTCGGGCCAACGGCGGATTCGGTGGTTCGATCGCGCAGGCGTCCCGACAGGGCGATCGCGCGGTTTCGTGTGGTCGCAACGTCCTCGACCAACGCGGGAAGCCGATTCAACTCGCTTGGGCCGCACAATATATCGACATGCGGCATCTTTTCGAGCAGGCCGTCGCCGTCGCGCTCGGCCATGCAGCCGATCACCGCGACGATTCGCTCGCCGCCGTCACTACCACAGTCGCGATGCGCACCCTTGATCTGCCCGAGCCGAGAATACACCTTGTCCTCGGCATGCTGCCGAACCGAACAGGTATTCAGAATCACCAGCCCCGCCCGGGACCAGTCATCTACCAGCCGATAGCCCCTTGCCGTCAAATCGCCCAGGACCAACTCACTGTCGAGGGCATTCATCTGGCAGCCCATTGTCTCGAGATAAAGGGTCTTTGAGTGCTTCATCAATCCCCCGTTGGCGCTTCGATGGCCTTCAATCGATTCTCCGCCTTCTTTCGGATCGAGCCACGTGTCGATTTATGATCGATGCAGCGCTTGTAGAGTTCGGCCGCCTTACCCGGACGACCGAGCCCTTCATAGGCCCGACTCGCCCAATAGAGAGCAGCGCCGTGGTGTTCACTCTTCGGATGCAGGATGACGACCCGCATGGCCGCCAGACCGGCCCGGGCATAACGCTTCCGCGAAAATTCCATCTCTGATTCGACGATCCGCCAGCCATCCCGCGTTTTGCGATTCCTGGACTTCAGACCCGCTCGAATCAACGTCCCGGCGAGGCCGTAATCGCCGGATCGGATCGCCAAACGTGCCCGCTCGCGAGACGCGGCAGACTTGGAGGGATTCTTCGATTTCTTTTTGCCGGAACTCGATCGACCGGCCCCACGCCGCCTACCCGAGCCGGGTTTGTCTGCAACCGTCGATTGAATCGTAAACAGTCGATCCGCACCGCTCCCTGTCACCGCAGCCACCGAGGTGGGTTCGACGACCATGAAGCCAACCGCTGTACATGCGATCGCGAAAAGCGAAATAGTCCTAAATGCTGTCATGGCGTAATCTTAACTACATATGCAGGCGAGATCAATCAATCGGGTACCGTTGGGTTAATGACGGAATACGCGGATTCTCTTGGCGGCTTCAACCGGCAGTTTTTTTTGCCACCGACTTCAGTCGGTGGTGAGCGCCATTCTCAACTCTCCTCAGCCGGCTTCAGCCGGGCTTCCCTAATGCTGGGCAGGTCGAGTGCGAACGAACAGAGTCGTCTCTTTCCGATCAGGCCCCCATACGGCAGCCCACACGAGAGACCTGCCTCGCCTAATCAAATCCGGCGTAACCCATATCCAAGCCCGCGGATTCTGTCATGGACCCGGTTCCGTTGAGGTGAATCATGGCCTACTATGAAACTCGTGAACCACGCCGGGTACCCACAAATGAGCATTCCGCGATCCCTCATTCTATGCCTCACGTTTCTATCCATTCCAGCAGCCTGTCACAACAACCATTCCCGAATGCGTACCTTACCTCCCGACGGATCGGAACTCCCCATTTTACGCCAGGTTTCACGCACCCATTCACATGAACAGCGAGCAATGCGCATCGTCGTCCGCGATCAAGCACAGTTTGCGAGAATCCCGTTGGAGGATATCCCGGTCGATTTCGAGCAGGAGATGCTGCTCATCGTCACGCTCGGACGGGTTTCGTCGGACCAATACGCAGTCAAAATCG
>JBHHUV010000264.1:0-4312 GCA_046754005.1 Phycisphaerae bacterium
TGAAGATGGTCAACCGCCTGGTCGAGCCCGATTCGGGAACGGTTACCGTGGACGGAAAAGTCAGGACAGTTACTGCTTTCTTGACGATTCTCTGGCTCGGTCGTATCACGGGGATATGACACGCGAAGCCCGGGCTGTGGTCGTCGGCGTTCCCCATCACATCACCCAACGGGGAAACAATCGTCAAGACGTCTTCTTCGTCGATGAAGCTCGACGTTCAAGGGCCACCCCTTGGGTTCGGACCGATTCGTCAGTAAGAATGAGACCCTGGTAGGCCGACGCCTGCGGGCTGCCCCGATGGGGCGTCCGCGCAAGAAGACGAAAGCCAAGAAGAAATGACGGAGAAAGTAGTAACTGTCCTGACTTATTGTCCTGACTTATTTAATGCTGGGCTGACATGTTGCGGCCCCTTCGGGACGAACAAAAGATGTATATGATCCTGCCTTGTCGCGTTGTGATTATCCGGAAACACGAGGTATTTTTTGAGAATGGATGGGGTGTTTGGGCGGGATCAACAGATGGGCCTGACGACCCATCCTACGCCCTGAACGCAATACACATGGTTATCGCGCCGGAATATCCCGCCTGGAAAAACCGATCAAGCCCATTGTCCAGAATACGGCACCGGCCGTGAGTAAAACGCCGATGTCCCCCCATCGCCATGCGGCATCCCGGACAATCGGGAGCGGGGCGTAGTAGTCGAGGAAGCCGGTAAAGGCGATCTCCTTCGCTGCGGGCCAGAAGGCACCGATCAGGTTCAACACGAACGAGTAGAACACGACCACAAAACAGATCACGACGGCCGTCGTCCGCCGGTTGCACAGGGCCGAGACCGAGACGGCGAGACATGACAGGAAGACATAGACTATGTACAGATGAACCGTCAAAACAGCGATCAGATCCATGCGTACATCGCTCCAGCCGATCAGGGTTCTGCCCAGCCAGACTCCTACCCAGAGGGTCCAGCAGAGCGGGAGGCCGTAGAGCAACGTCGCGATCGTCATCGAGATATAATATCGGGATCGGGAGACCGGCAGTGTCGCGAGCGAGTCCATGGTGCCGCGGTCGATCTCGCCTGCGAGCACACCGCTGGTCAGCGACAGGATGAAGGAGATCAGCACCGTCCACATCATGGGGTGTGTGTAGACCAGGCTCGTGATGCCGGTGCGGGTGAACATGTCCCCGAGATCGGCCCCGAGCATGGCACTGATGAGTCGGCGGACCCATTTCAGGTTGAGCCAGACATGGCTTTTATCCATCGGCATGGAATCGATCGCGAACATCATCACCACGACGAACCCCAACAGCAGGAGCATCGCGCCGATCGCGAACCAGCCATAATCTCGAATCGTTTTCAGGGTGAAGGGTCGGCTAATCATCGTCATCTCGCACGGGCGTTTTCGTTCCCTTCGCGCCTTGCGTCTCATCCGAGGCCGTGGAATCCTCTCGGTAATATCTTGCGAACAGGTCTTCCAGATCCGGCGGGCCGATGATCAGATCTTCGACACCGGAGGCGGTCAGCCATGGGAGCAGTCGATCCACCGGCCCCTGCCAGGTGGCCGATCGAGTGCCGTCGCGCGTCGATAATATTTCAAGTCCTTCCGGCGGGTTTTCCACCGGTGAATGATCCGCCTTCAGCCTGAACGTCACGCGCCGCAGCGCGCGGCCGCGCAGGGCGTCGATCGTGCTCTCCTCGATCAAGCGACCGGATCGGATGATGGCGACGCGATCGCACAAAAGCTCCACTTCGCTGAGCGTATGGCTGGAGAACAGAATCGTTCGGCCGGCGGCCGCGGCGGCCCGCAATTCTTCATATAACACATGCTGAATCAGTGGATCGAGGGCTGTTGTCGGTTCATCGAGGATGAGTAGTTCCGGTTGGTGCATCATTGCCTGAATCAGGCCGAGTTTTTGTTTCATGCCGCGTGAATAGTCGCGGATGCGTCGATGCAGCTCCAGATCGAATTGCCGCTGCAAACGAGCGATCTCCTCCTTCGCGCCGCCACCGCGGGCCTGATCGGAAAAACGCAGAAAGTCCGCGCCCGTCATCCAGTCGTGAAAATGAACTTCGCCGGAGAGGTAGCCGACGTGAGCGCAAACGTCCACACGATCCGTCCATGCATCGCGACTTAGCACGTGGGCGCGACCTTGCGTCGCCCGCAACAGGCCCACGAGAATCCGAAGCGTGGTTGTCTTGCCGGCGCCGTTGGGGCCGAGGAAGCCGAAGATCGAACCCACCGGCACGCGCAGGTCCAGCCCGGCCAGCGCCGTGACGTCGCCGTATCGCTTCACCAATCCCTGGATGTTCACTGCATGTATCATTCGTCACTCATATTAACGTCCCGTTTCGAGTACAATTCACGCCCATCCTTATAACGGGAGAGACCCTATGACGCACAGCCTTCGTTTGTTTGCATGCATTGGCGTATTGTCGACTTCCTTCGGCTTCGGATGCGTCGCACCGCGGCAGACCGCCGATCTGATTGTAACCGGTGCGACAATCTGGACCGGTGATCCCGACCAGCCGAGTGCAACCGCCCTCGTTGTTCGCGACGGCCGATTCGTTTATGTCGGCAACGATCGCGACGCCGCACGTTATGCCGGTGAGCATACTCATCGGATTGACGCCGGCGGCGCACGCCTCATCCCCGGCATGATCGACGCCCATCTTCACCTGCTCGGCGGCGGTCTCCAACTCGCTCGCCTGAATCTTCGCAACGTGCCTGACCGTGGGGCGTTTATCGATGCCGTAGCGCGACGTGCCCGCGCGACAGCCGAGGGGCGATGGATTCGCGGGGGTCGCTACTCCACCGAAAGCTGGCCTGATCCTACGCAGCCGAACCGGTCGTGGATCGATGCGGTTACATCCGATCATCCCGTTCTGCTGTCGCGGATGGACGGTCACGGGGCCCTGGCCAACAGTGTGGCCCTGCGGTTGGCGGGCATCGACCGCGAGGGGCCGGCCGATCCGGCCGGCGGTGAGATCGAGCGCGATCCGATCAGCCGTGAACCGACCGGCATTTTGAAGGAATCGGCCATCGACCTGGTGGCGAAGCATATCCCGCCGCCTTCGGACGCGGAATTCGACCGTGCCTTGACCGCGGCGATGCGTGAGGCCAACCGCCACGGGATTACGTCGGTCCACACGATGTCGCCCTGGTCTGTATTGACGACGCTGGAACGGGCGGCCCGCAGCGAAACCCTGACTCTCCGCGTTCGCCAATACGTCAACGAATCCGACTGGGCTCCCTACATGGATCAGGCGCTTTTCGCGGATCTCGACATGCTTCGCGTCGTCGGCTTCAAACAGTTCATGGACGGCTCGCTCGGCTCCCGCACCGCCTACATGGCCGAACCTTTTTCCGACAACCCGCCCGATCAACCCAACCGACGCGGCCTGCTCAGCGCGATTATGCACGAAGACGGAAGGCTACAGGCCATGTGCGACGCCGCCGTCGCCGCAGGCTTCAGCCCCGCGCTCCACGCGATCGGCGATGAGGCCAACCACCTCGCGCTGGACATCTACGAACATGCACTCAATCCCCAATCCGAAATCCGAAATCCGAAATCGTCCATTCCACGCCCCCGTATCGAACACGCCCAGCACCTCCTGCCGGCCGACATTCCCCGCTTCGCCCGGCTCGGCGCCATCGCCTCGATGCAACCGCTCCATAAGGCCGACGACGGACGTTATGCCGAACGGGCCATCGGGAAAGCGCGATGCCGGACGAGTTATGCGTTTCGCGATTTGCTGGACGCCGGCGCTTCGCTTGCATTTGGCAGCGACTGGCCGGTCGTTTCGTTGAATCCGTTTCTCGGCATCCATGCCGCTGTCACGGGGCGAACGCTTGATGGCAAACGCTTTGTGCCGGAGCAGAATATCACCGTGGGTGAGGCCCTTCGGGCCTACACCGGTGGCGCTGCGTTCGCCGCCGGCGATGAACGCCATCTTGGAAAAATCAAACCGGGCTATTTCGCCGATTTCGTCGTTCTGGAACGGGATCCGTTCACCATTCCACCCGAGATGCTCAAGGTCCTCCGCGTTCGGCAGACGTACCTCGCCGGTCGTCGTGTCTGGCCGATGGAGGATTCGTAGATGGGATGGATTGCCGTGTGGCATGTTCACGCATTGCGGACGATTCAGGCTGGGTGCAACACAGTCCGGCTTTGTCACGGGGGGAACGGAGCAAGACGATGGACACGGTCAATTCTTCGCCCTGAGCGCTGGTACGCTGCCCTCGCCCTTTCAGGGCGAGATGATGAAGGTGCATGCACCTTCACCCACGGGTTCCGCTGCGCTTCACCCGTGGCC
>JBHHUV010000265.1:0-4304 GCA_046754005.1 Phycisphaerae bacterium
ATTTGGGTTAATCGGGACGTTTTCCCCATTCTTCACGAATCTTCTTGAATCGTTCAATACGGCTGTCGATCTTTGCGATTTCCTTTGGATAGAATTCCAGCATGGTATCACAGAATTCGATCATCCACGGTTTGCGCGAGTATTTCGGATTGATCGTGATTCTGTTTGAGTTTGCGATTTGAATTTGGCCCCAGCCGAGTGCGCCGATCGTAAGACAGTCCCAACCAAGGAATTCAATCGGCACAAAGGTCACATTTTCGATTACAGCGTGCAGGTCTTCGATATCGTAGGCAACCATGAGAACGACGAAGTAATTCTTGTCGTCCTCATAGAATCGCGACAAGCGTTCAACAGACGTGAGATTCGGCATGTTGAACTTCGTGCTCAAGCGGTGCGTTTTGACGTCCACCACATAATAGAAACCGTTCGTGTCTTCAAACGCCAAATCCGCCATGGCTCGTCGGGCGAACTTGGATGAATACTTGGCACACAGGTCGCTACCGAGGATGGATTGGAAATTCTCCGCAAGAATGTCTTGAATTGCGTCGCCAACGGCACGCGTGCTTTTTACAGTGCTGCCGGAAAGAAACTGATCCTGCCCGTTCAGACAATCCTTGATCTGATCCTGCACCGCAGTGTATCGATCGCTGTAGAAAAGTTGACTCTTCATAATGGTTATTCGGACTCGAACAAGAGTTGATGTGGGCCGTATTGCGTTCGCTTATTGATTGTGGACTTCTGTTGATCTGTCGTAGTGTTTCGTTCCCAGAAGACTCCATCCAGATAGCCTTGGATACTATTGACTTCATCGGCAAAGTCGAGCCGTTTTTCGGCAAGGCAACAGTACGTCTCGTCGATTTCTACCCCTACAAATGAACGACCGAGCTTCTTCGCGACCACGGATGTTGTCCCGGAGCCCAGGAACGGATCAAGGATTACATCTCCAGGGCTCGAGCTTGCGAGTATCAACTTCGCGATCAACTTTTCGGGCTTTTGTGTTGGATGGTCCGTGTTTTCCGACATGGACCAAAACGGGACCGAAATATCAGTCCAGAGATTCGATGGGTGCGTCAGGCGAAAGCCGCCGGTGTCGGTCTTGTCCCAGTCTTTGGGCTTTCCGCCTTCACTGGTATACGGAGCAAGGACTCGCCGCTTCAACTTTACGGCGTCGACCTTAAACGTGTATTCGGGGG
Source organism: Phycisphaerae bacterium (assembly GCA_046754005.1). GTDB lineage: Bacteria > Planctomycetota > Phycisphaerae > UBA1845 > UTPLA1 > CAYXGR01. The sequence continues at coordinate 1,194 of JBHHUV010000265.1, forward strand.
AGACCGTAAAGAACCAAATGTCTTCAGAGCAGTTTTTCCAGTTCCGAAGTGCTCCGCGACCTTTCTCTCGCTCCCACGTGATACGGTTCTGGACTGTAAAATAACCTTCGCCCACTTGCTCTACTGCGGACGAACAACGCCAGTCGCAGCAAATGTATACCGAGGCAGTCGGTTTCAGAACACGGCGAAGCGGTCCCAGCCATGAATCAACCCATTCCGCGTAGTCTTGCCCGGATCTACTTTTGAATGTGTTCTTATTGAACGTCTTATCCAGGTTATACGGTGGATCAATGATCAGAAGGTCGATGAAACCTGACGGTAGGTGAGGGAGTGCCTTGAAAAGGTCTTGGCAGAGGGTTCGGCCCATGAGCGCGTCAGCCGAGACAGGTGCATCGAGTCGAATAAGGCGTTCCGCGAGCGCGGTTTTTTCTGCATCATTGAGAGTGATTGTACGATTTCGCGGGGCTCGATACTTCTCATCCATGGCACTTCCATTATGGCATGATCTCTCGGGTGTTCAAGGTTAAAGAACAGGTGCTGCTGGCGGATTACCGGTCGGTGTGATTTCCTGGGCGCCTCAGACCATTGTATTCCGTAGGGCAGACCTTATGGCGCCACCAGCAGCGCGCCGACGAAGTCCGGCAGATCGCCCGCGTCCAGCACCCCGTCCTGGTTCATGTCGGCCGAGCAGGTATAACCGCCCGTCACCATCAAATCCACAAACCGCTGCACGTCGCCGCCATCATTCGACCCGTCGCAGTTCGTGTCCGCGAGGGGAATCCCCGGACAGCCGGGGAACTCGCAGTCGTCGAGGGTGCCGTTGTGGTTGCAATCGAAACCGGTGCCATCGAGAAGCTCCGTCCCGTCGTGGATGCCGTTGTTGTTGCAGTCCGGTGCGATCGAAAGAAAATAGACATCCTGTTCCCCATTGAACGTCGCCGCGAAGGCCAGCTTCGCCGCCGAGTCGAGCGAGACCATGTGGTAGTAGTCGCCCATCTTGTTCTGCTGCGGATAGCCCAGCGTGTGGTTGTACGGCTGCGTCAGCGGGATGCTTCGGCTCCAGCTCATTCCCGCGTCGATCGAGTAGGAATAGAACAACTCCGACATCGTCGGCACCGGCACGGGATCGTTTCGCGTGTCGTTCCAAACGACGTCGATCCGCCCGTTTGGCGCGACCGACATCGTCCCAAACCAGTTCCAGGCGCCATCGCCGATCATCGTCAAATCGTCATTGACGCGGACCGGCGTGCTCCAACTCACGCCGCCGTCGGTGCTGCGGGTGAACATCACGTTCAGCGGATCGAGCCCCGGCGGATCGACCGATCCGAGTATGTAAACATTCCCATGCGTCGGTCCGCCGGAGTGATCGGTCGCGATCGAAACCTGGCCGAGCAGACCCGCCGGGTTCGGTCCGCCGGTGACGGTCACGCCGCCGAGATTGACGGGTGAAACAAAGTCGAAGGTGACAGGCGAGGCCGTATCCTGGGCGGTCGTGGACCTGGCGATGAGGTGACCCGTCTGGTTGAGCGTCGCCCCGGCGAGATAGAGCGCCCCGTCCGGCCCGACGGACATCGTGCCCCACTTCATACTCGGCTGCGGAATGGCGATGGGAGGCTGGAAGAAGCCACCGCCGTCGGTCGAGCGGGTGAAATCGTTCGGCGGGCAGCAACTGAACTGCACATTCCAGATTTCGTAGATGTTTCCGCTGCCGATGCCCAGTGTCTGGTCGATGACCATCCACTCCTTGTCGCCGCCGTGGGCGGTGACCGGCGGCATCCAGGTGATACCCCCGTCGATCGACTTGAAGACCTCCGCGGTGGTGACACTGCTGAGGCTGCAATAGTAGAAATTTCCGTCGGCGTCGGAACCGAGAACCGGATCGCTGCGAAATTGACCGGGATCAAGCACGCCGGGAAAGGTCCACGACAGGCCGCCGTCGATCGTGAAGGCCACCCCCGCCTGCCGGAAGTTCGAGTTGATGGTGTCGAACTGCCGCCAGCCGATGGCCATTCGGTTCGGATCGGTCGGATCCACCGCGATCGACGGCTCGTTGGCGGCGTCGCCGGGGACGTTCATGCCGTTCGCGTCGACGTTGACCTGCACGGGGGCGAAGGCGCCCCGCGCCGGCGGACCGATGCGCGGCGATCCGTCGTAGGGAAGGGGTTGCGCCGGCACGCCGGGCGGATCGTCCAGTCTCTCAGGTGCGCGGGTTGAAGGACGCGGCGGCGGCTGTGTTTGTGAATAGAGGGTATTCGGTGTGATCATCCATATCGCACTCAGCGCGATACAGCCGGTGATGGAACGATGCATCTCAAGTCCTCCGTGTGCCAGGGCGCGGGCAGACGCACCGCGCACATCCGATGGTCGAAATGCTCGCCGGATTTCGCCGAATGGGTTTCGAGTCGGTCACACCCCGTGGGCGGGGACGCCAATCCTCATGCTCATTTCGGAGGCGTCAACTAAAGAATACACGACCATGGATCCAAAATCAATCATCCGCGCAGCTTCGTTATTCGCGCACATTGATGTTGGGTGCCATGCTTACACGCCCCGGCCTTATGGGGCGAGAAAGCATGCCGAACCCGTTGGGTTGAGGCCATTGGCCGCGCTGTGTAGCGTAATTTCCAATTGCGGGCTCATTTCCAATGTGGGTCCATGACATAATCCGCGGCTTCTCTTGCCGGCTTCAGCCGGGTTTTTTTGTTTGCCACCAACTTCAGTCGGTGGGTTGCACCCTGCACCATTCCCCCAGCCGGCTTCAGCCGGGCTTTTATGACTCGATCCCGACGAAATGGAATCCAATTGATCCACCCAAACTGTCATACACCCTCCCCCATGATTCACACCGCTGCAAACCTGAAAACGGCACACCCACGTCATTTCACAGCCCAACGATCCCGGAGAATCGGGGTCGTTCTATCGTGTTGCAATAACTTGAATAAGCGCGGATTTTTCCCCACTTGAGACGGTTAAAAAATCCGGCTGCAATTCTTGCATGCCGAAGATGTTTCCTTTATACACTTATGCTTCAAGAGCGGCGGGTGTACCGACCTACATTTGGCCACGATCATTCCTCTCTCCGGCCCGAACACTCGTGGTCGAATTCGGTAT
>JBHHUV010000266.1:0-4304 GCA_046754005.1 Phycisphaerae bacterium
TTGCCCGACAACATGGCATGATTGTGGGGTGGCGTACCCAGGCACCCAGTTCTTTTGATGTCTTCCAGCAGCTCGATCGCTCCCCCTTCTCCGGCGTTCTTTGTGAAGGCATTACCCACGGTCGGCAGGACATCATCCCCGGGCCTTGTAGCGACGCCCTGTCGATGATACACACGCGGAACGGGCGTAACTTCCTTCAAATGGCCGATAGAGGACTTGTCGATGAAGTGTTCAGATTGAAAACGTACTCACAGCACGGCCGATGGCCGCAAACCAACGGATTCGGCATGCTTACCCGCTCCATAGGGCCGGGGCGTGTAAGCATGGTACCCAACATTTATTGCGCAGACAGCGAAGATTCTCAGGATGCGTCATGCAGAACACGGGTAATAGCTCAATGAGATCGATGGGACCATCAGGACACACGCTGAGCAGGACAAGAATCCTCTGCTGGCTCGTTGCAGGTCTATGGACTGTCTGCGTCGTCATCGTTCTTGTGCAGTACGGTCTTCAAGCCAGGGACTCGATGCCCTTGCACTTCACTTACTTTGGCACCGTATTGATCCTGGGCACGAGCCTTGTTGTCCCGTGGGGTGTGTTCTGGGCCAAGACTCGGAGTGTGCGCGCGGCGAGAGTTCTTTGCCTGTGCCTAGTACTGACAGTCATCACGATCCTGGACTGTCTTTTGGGGCAATACTCCGGGGAAGCCTTTGAACGGGTCATTGCCTCGGATTGGCGTTACAGGATATATGTAAAGGGGTGGCTGCGAAGCAAGACTCTTCAAGAACGCGTATTCAGACATCACAAATCTGACGCAAGCGCCGGGCCCTAAACCGCCGGGTTTCGATGCAAAATGCTCGAGTCCGATTTTATCGTCGGGCCGAGTGGTTTCCGTCGGCATAATACGCGGCCGATCGATGCGACTTCCCGGATCGTCATGTGCTTCGGAGGCTCGACGACTTTTGGGATGACCGTCGAACCTACGGACAAGCCTTATCCCGATGTTCTGGAGGATGTGCTCACCGGGACCCGCCCTGGCCTGTCCGATGTTCGCGTGATCAACGCGGGGGTGCCTGGGGTCCACGTCGGTTATTGCCTGGACAAGTTGACAGAATGGAACAGGGAGGTCCCCCGGGTCATCGTCTTCTGCGAGGCGATCAACTGGTTGGACAGATCGATCCGCGGCCATGTCACCGCGCGCAACAGCTACCTGGCCTCGGTGGGAGATTCTCTCTGGACGCGTCATCGTGCGAATTGGAATGTCGATCGATATACCGGTCGCGCATACGACACCCGTCTCCGCAAGTTCGTTGCGGCGGTGGAGGCCCTGCCCGCGCAACTTGTGTTGATGACGTTTGCAATGCCCTACACGTCTCAGGCCAACCGGGACACGCTTCGCTATTATGACGTCATGCAAAACGGACAGAGTTCCGCCTATGCGGCGGCCCGACTGGTCGAGGTACACAATGAAATCCTGAGGGACATCTGCAGGGAGAAGAACATTCCGTGCGTCGATCTTGCCCGCGAACTGACCGGTCAGGAGGATTTATTCATCGACAACTGCCACTTCACGCAGGAGGGTCGGCAGCGCGTGGCGCGCCTGTGTGCGCCGGCCATTGCCCACCTTCTGGACGCGGATGCCTCGCCCCCGGTGGAAGTAGTGGACGGATTCGATTCTGAAAAACTGACCGCAATTCCGTAGAGTCGTTGGGCAAACCCCAGTGCGAGAACGGCTTCGCGGATTCAGGTGTATTCCAGGTCCGTGGATGTTGTTTGCAAGGGGGGAACCCTACTTTGACCTTGTAAGACGGGTGGATTGTATCGCCCATTCAGGGCTGGGGATCAACAGATGGGTCTGATGACCCATCCTGCGCGGCTGAATTCTGATTCGGTCCCCGAAGATCGTAGCGTCGCCGGCTGACGATCAGGTTTTGGCCCACTTCGCGCACCTTGCGGAAGCCGAGCAAATGCAGCAGTGACAACGCCGGGCGGTGAGCGATACGACTGACGATCAGCGACTCGGGCTGTTCCGGATCGCGTCGGATGCCCGGCAAGAGCGACACGAGTCGATCCACGCGGAGGTGACGGAGGATTGAGGAGACTCGGAGCCAGAAGGGCCGGACCTCGCGGGCAATGAAGAAACCGTCGTTGCCCTGACCTTGATAAAGTGGCAAGAGGACGCGACCGTGGCAGCGTGCGCGGACTTCGCCCTCTTCGTCGCTCGCGAGAACATCACCCGCTCTGACGACTTTGAAATTGGTGAAACCCGGCCGCATTGTGAAACCATCATCGGGCTCGATTCCGTGGCGATATCGGATCTCCAGCACGGACGGCAGGTGGTCCACGCTTCGCGTCAACCGTTCCCGCGCGGTGTGGGCCTCGGGCACGTGGTTCGCATCGATTGCTCCGGCCTCGATCAGGGCGATCCAGAGTGCGGCCTCGAAATAGTCGATCGACTCGGGGGCGTCGTGTTGGCCGGCCTCGAAACCAAGTGCGATGTGGCCGAGGGAGTTGACGTATTCGAGCAAGACACCGTCGATCTGTTCCTCGAGGCCGAGGATGACCGGCACGGGGAACTTGAGTGCGAACCGACGGTTTCGCAGGGTATCGCCGAGGAGGACAAAGGGGGCGCCGGGCGCGGAACTGGTGTGGAGATCCAGGAAATAGACCGGTCCACGGGCGCTGTCGAAGGCCGCCTCCAGCGCGGTGAGCAACCCATGCATCTCGATGTCTTCGATCTGCTCGAGTGGGTTCGGATCAGCCCGCTTGATGCGGGCGACTCGATCGGGTGTCCATGCGCGGTTGAGATCCTCACTGATGAACCGTTCACCCCTCTGGAGGGCTGTCAGGTTTCCGGCGATGCCGACGAGTTGCCCTGAAAAGGTTGGTCGAATTTTTTCCAGGGTCTTAAAAACCCGCTTGAGGGCGAGGATTCCCGCGTCCTCGTTGCCGTGGATTCCGCCCACGACGACAATGGAGGGGCCGGGCCGCTCGCCATGATAGCGACCGACGATCCGCCGATATGACCGACCGGGCTGGGTTGTCTCGACCGACAACAGTGACACGATTTTTAATCCCGCCTCAGGTTCTGTTCCAACAGCGATGCCGCGATTTTGAGAAAATCATTCTCCGTCACGATGCCGACCAGTTTTCCGTCCTTCACCACTGGCAGGCATGAAACGCCGTTCCGGCGCATCAGTTCGATCGCCTCGAGCGTTGGCGTCTCCGGTGCGGTGGTTATGGGATCGGGGCGCATGATCTCGCTGACCGCTACCGCCCGGCTGAATCCGCGAGGGAGGTTCTTCGCGAGAAACCGAAGCAGCGTGCGATACGAGACCAGGCCCACGAGCCGATGCTGGTTGTCCTCGACCGGGACATGGCGGATGCGTTCCCAATCCATCACGTTGGCGACGAGGTCGATCACTTCGTCCTCATTCACGGTGAACAGGTCGGTGGTCATGTATTGCTCGATCCGCAGGAAGTTCTTACTCCAGTCGGCCCCTGGATCGAGCCCGACGAGTGGCCATTCGTGGACGGGGAGGTCTTCTCTCTGATGGCGGGCGATCGCCGCGGTGATGGAGGTTAATCGTTCCGTTCGGGTGCCCTGCTGCTTCAACTCGGTGAGCGATTTGAGCAGCCACTTGGCCCCGGTCTGCTTGTTCGATACGCGGCCCTCGATGATGCCGAGATAGCGATCGATGTCGTCGCCATCGATGCCCAATTCGTTCAACCCCTCTCGAGCGAGCGGGAGCAAGCGCCGGAGGATGAGGCCTTGGGTGGGGGTCAGCTTGCCGTCGAGCCATGTGAACTGGGCCCGCATGCCGTCCTGGGCGGCGGCGAAGAAGTTCGCCTTGGCCATGTCGAAGTCCATGACCGCGGTGATGTCTCGATATTCCAGGCTGAGGCCGCGGAGCAGGCCGAACCAGAAGGCGGCGTTTGCGACCTCGTCGATCGGTGTCGGGCCGGATGGGAGGTAACGGTTTTCGATCCGCAGATGTGGCTTGCCGTCGGTGATGCCGTAACAGACGCGGTTCCATCGATAGACGGTGCTGTTGTGTGTCGTCAGGGCCTTGAGTTTTGGGGCCTCCCCCCTGCCGATCCGTTCGAACGGATCTTCCTCCTTCTCGGCCACGAACAAGACGCGAAAGCGGGATATATCCTCCCGATAGATTTCCATGGCTGATTCCCGCACCCATCGATTTCCGAAGCTGACGCGGGGGCTGAGTTCGCGTTGAGGATGGGTTTGGTCGCGTGCATCGACGGATTGTTGAAAGACGGCGATTCGGGTTTCCCGCCAGAGGTGT
>JBHHUV010000267.1:0-4284 GCA_046754005.1 Phycisphaerae bacterium
TCCTAAAAGGTAACGGAGGAGTGCAAAGGTCGGCTCAGTACGGTTGGCAATCGTATGTAGAGCGCAAGGGTATAAGCCGGCTTAACTGCGAGTTATACACAACGAGCAGATGCGAAAGCAGGCCCTAGTGATCCGGTAGTCCCGTGTGGAAGGGCTATCGCTCATCGGATAAAAGGTACTCCGGGGATAACAGGCTGATCTCCCCCGAGCGTCCATAGCGGCGGGGAGGTTTGGCACCTCGATGTCGGCCCATCGCATCCTGGGGCTGTAGGCGGTCCCAAGGGTTCGGCTGTTCGCCGATTAAAGCGGTACGCGAGCTGGGTTCAGACCGACGTGAGTCAGGTCGGTCCCTATCTGCCGTGGGCGCACCAAACGTGACGGGAGACAACCTTAGTACGAGAGGATTGGGTTGTAGGTACCTCTAGTGCACCTGTTGTCCTGCTAAGGGCACCGCAGGGTAGCCACGTACCGAAAGGATAAACGCTGAAAGCATCTAAGCGTGAAGCCCCCCCGGAGATAACGTTTGGATGTCTCTTCGGAGACGAGAGACCCCTCGTAGACGACGAGGTTGATAGGCCGGACGTGTAAGGGCAGAGATGTCCTCAGCTAACCGGTACTAATGGTCGATTGCTTGACCGCACCTATGAATCGTTGTGGCGGCACCTTCGGGTCGTCGTCCAGCGTGCGGTTTCAGTGTCATCGGCGCTGATCCTGTGATCGCGGCGCGTCGCATTCCACCTGTTCACAGCTACCCGTAGTCCGGGCGGCGCAGGCTGACCGGCGTTCTTTACAGGACGCGGTTGCCTCGGCGTCCCGGTCTACCACGGATTGCCGCGGCCGGCCGAGAGGGCGGTCGCGGTCGTGCTGGTGCCGATACCTGTGGGGAAACACCTGATCCCATTCCGAACTCAGAAGTGAAGTCCATGGGGCCGATGGTAGTCCAAGCGGGCGAGAGTAGGTTAGTGCCAGTTTTTTCGAGGCCCGGCGATCGAGAGATTGTCGGGCCTCGCCCTTTTTTTACGGGACGGCCGCGGGCGTCGCAGAGAGAGGCGGTTCGACCGGGACGTTCAGGTGTGCGTGCCCGGTTGAAGACCCCACTTTAACTTGTTGATCAGCGTATCCCAAGAGGCTCGGTCGGGATTGCGAACGTGCTGAAACCGTTCCCGTGCGCGACGGATCGACACTCGGGTTCCGGCCGGGAGGGAGCGAATGATCTGGCCGTCGAGTACGACGGTGGTCCCTTCGTTGGTCTCCATGGCCGTCACGTCGATGTGGCTGGCGGCGCCGATGACGACGGGGCGGTGGGTTAGAGAGTGCGGAGCCATCGGCGTCAGGATGATGGCCTCGATGTCGGGTTGCAGAATCGGGCCGCCGCAGGCGAGGTTGTGAGCCGTCGAGCCGGTCGGCGTGGCCACGATCAGACCATCGCCGACGATGGTTGTGACGGGGCGGTCGTCGATGGTGACGGACAGTCGCACCGTGCGGAAAGGCGTGCCGGCGCGAATCACGCAATCGTTGATCGCGATTCCCCGCCATGTAGCACCCCCGGGCTCCGCGACGATCACGTTCAGGATCATTCGCCGGCTGAGGAGTTCTCCGTTGTGCAGAACCTCGTCGAACTTCTGCTGGAGTTCCTCGGCCGAGAAGTCGGCGAGATAGCCAAGTTTTCCCAGATTGACGCCTACGATCGGAATCTGGCGATAATTCATGGCGTGTCCGGCCGAGAGGATTGTTCCGTCTCCGCCGAGGGCGATCACCAGGTCCGCGTGGACTTCGTTGATCGATTCCGGCTCGCCGGTGAGGTTCGAGCCCACCAGCACGCCCAGCCCATCCAGCCAGCGCAGCAGCATCTCGAACGTTGCCGGGACGCGTTCCTTGCCGGCGTTTCCCAATAGAAACACGCGGCGGGTCGTTTGAATGGCGGTCATCTGACGCTCGAGACTCCTGTCCGCCCGTGGTTGCGGGACGCGAGCGATAGCATGGCACCAACCGGCCTGCCCGGCAAGGCATGAAGGATAGCACGAGCGGATTCATGCACGTGCTCGGCGACCTGGGGCATGTGGTCTCGGCGTGGATTTCGGACTCGGGGTCCTGTCTCGTTCGCAATAGGAGGCCGCATATCCCGTATGGTGGGAGGCTGTTTGTGGGTTGTGTTTACGACGGTTAGGGTCGACTGCCGTGCCGGTGCGCGGCCATCGCAGGTGGCCGGACACGTTGGCAATCCGAATAATGCGGCGGCTCGAAACGAGAGAGAGGCAGGCCGTGCGCACTCCCGGCCGGGTCGTGTTTATCGGGCGTTCCGGCGGCGGGCGGGATCGTCGAGCGGGGTTTGAGTTCAGGAGCGTAGAGCGATGCCCACATTCCAATACGAAGCGATGAATGCGTCGGGGCAGGAAGTCAAGGACGAGGTAGACGCCGTCTCCTCTGAAGAGGCGATCACCAAGATCCGCAACCTCGGATACTTTCCGACGAAGGTCCGGCAAAAAGGCGGTGCGAAGAAGCGAGCCGCGCCGGGCGCGCCGGCGCGCAAGCGCAAGTCCGGCGGCATGGGCGGCGTCTCCACCAAGCAGCTCACGCAGTTTACGCGGCAGTTGTCCACGCTGATGGATGCCGGTCTGCCGATTCTCCGGTCGCTGAAGATCCTTGAGCAGCAGCAAAAGCCTGGTCCGCTCCGGGTGACGCTGCGGCATGTGGCGGAAGACGTCGAAGGTGGCGCGACGCTGTCGGAGGCGATGTCCAAGTATCCCAAGGCGTTCGACCGCCTGTTCTGCAACATGATCTCCGCGGGCGAGGCCGGCGGTGTTCTGGACATCATCCTCCAGCGTCTGGCGGACTTCATGGAGAAGACGCAGCGGCTCAAGCGCAAGGTTGTGGGTGCGATGATCTATCCGATTGCGGTCATCAGCTTTGCCTCGGCCATCGTTGCGGGCATCATCTACTTCGTGGTTCCGAAGTTCAAGACCATCTTTTCGGATTTTGACGCCGAGTTGCCGACACCGACGGTGATGCTGATGGGGTTTTCCGACTGGATGATCGGCAAGAAGGAGATCGCTCCGGGCGAGTACGAGGAGATGGTGGTGCCTGGGATTGTTCTTCTGCTTGGCTCGCCGATCGGGGTGTTCATTCTGTACAAGGTCATCCGGCAGTTCAAAGGGGGACGCTACGCCACCGACGTGGCCAAGCTGAAGATTCCCATTCTCGGTTCGATCCTGACCAAGAGTTCGGTGGCTCGCTTCACGCGAACCCTGGGAACGTTGATCGCCGCCGGCGTGCCGATCCTGGAGGCGATCACCATCACGAAGGATACCTCTGGAAACGAGATGTACGTTCGGGCGCTGGGCCGGGTGCATGACGCGATCCGCGAGGGCGATTCGTTCGCCAATCCGCTGCGTGCGTCGAAGGTGGTGGACTCGTTGGTGGTGAACATGGTTGACGTCGGCGAGGAGACCGGCGAGCTGGACAAGATGCTGGTGAAGGTGGCCGACAACTACGACGAGGAAGTCGAGACGATGGTGGCGGGTCTGGTGAGCCTTTTGGAACCGGTGATGGTCATCGCGCTGGGCGGGATCATCGGTTTCATCGTCGTCGCCCTGTTTCTGCCGATGGTCAGCCTCGTCAACAGTTTGGCGGGAGGTTGATCGTCGGGCATCGCTGAGCGGGCGCGGTGATTATCGAGGATCGCCTTCTGCGGACGGACGAAAATATGTCGCAGATATGCATAGAAAGAGGCGTTTCGCACCATGGCTTGGCCGTTCGGCGCGAGGCGTTCACGCTGATCGAACTCATGGTGGTGATCGCGATCATCGCCGTGCTGACCAGCATCGCGATCGTGGCCACGTCCGCGGCTCGCAACGCCATGAAGAAGACCACCGCCCAGCAGCAGTTGGAATTGATTGCCAACGCCATCGAGCAATACGCCTCGTTCTGGCCGCGATGGGAGGTTGGCGGCGTCGTGATCGCGGAGAAGGGTTGGCCGGACTTCATCCCGGGTCGCCTCTTCGCGACCGGTTCTCTCGGCCCCTTCAACGTGGACCCCGGGTTCAACAACGTGTGGACCTTCGACCCCGATTTGGATGCGGACATCGACCATGCGGGCGAATGCCTGCTGTATGGTCTGACGTCGCCGACGGGCAAGGGACCATACATCTCAGATGAAATGCGAGGCGAGATGCAGAAGATCGACGTCGACGAGCCCTACCCCGGTCTCGGCGGCACCGTCGGCAGGCCCCGCGGCGAGTTCGTCGATCCGTGGGGCACGCTGTTTCGGTATTTCTGGGTGTACCG
>JBHHUV010000268.1:0-4274 GCA_046754005.1 Phycisphaerae bacterium
TCCGCATCCACCTCACCCCCCCCGCAGATCGTAACAAATCAGCCGGGGCGGCGTCCCGTTCTGCGTATCCCGCTGGTTCTGATTCACATACAACAGACCCCGGCTCAGCGCGGGCATCGTCCAGGTCTGGTCCGCCGAAAATAGCCACACCCGCGCGATCTGCCGATATCCCTTCGGAGAGATATCCAGCCACAGCAGATGCCCTTGCTGGCCGAGGCAGAGAAACGCCCCGTCCGCCCGAATCAGCGAGCCATTATCCAGGCTGTAGGGAATGGCCTGATTCTCGCCCTTGACGATCACATTTTCGACCAGGTCAGGCTGCTCGCGCCATCGCCGCCGGCCCGTCTTCCAATCGAGACATACCAGGGCCAGTTCGCGCCGGTTCATCCCGTTGAAGCCAAACAGACAATCTTCATAATAGATCGGCGTAGTGAAATGGGCGCCGAATTGATCGGTCGTCCAGGCGACGTCGAAACCTCTCTTTTCCGACAGGCCCAGCAACACACCGCCGGTCTTGTAGGACGTGGAGACAAAGGCCCGATCGCCAACGATGACCGGCGAAGAGGCGTTGACTGATTCGTATCGCTTGCTGCGAAATGAATGGCGAGCGAGGATCCGCCCGTCGGCCGGATCGAGACACAACAGCCCGCCGGTCGGCGGCCGGCAGTCGCCACCCGCGAAGACAAAGATACGGCGTTGACCGCGCACGACCGCGGGCACCGGCGACGCGCAGCTCGGCCCCCACTGATCGCCCGCCTTCCAGACGAGCTTGCCCGTCCGCTTGTCGAAGGCGATCACGCAGGGACCGCCCGGCGCTCCGACATTGACGATCAGCAGATCGCCCTCGACCAGCGGCGTGGAGACGACGCCGAAGTAATCCTGCGGCACCTTGAACTCGGCCGAGGTATCGCGCTTCCAGATCACCTTCCCCGTGTTGAGATCAAGACAGTGCAGCACGCCCTCGACGCCGTGAATATAATCGCGATCGCCGTCGAGCACCGGCCCGGCCCGGGGGCCGTTGTTGAAGCCATACCGGTCACGGTACTTCATCGGATAGGAAAATTGCCAATACCGCCGCCCGGTCTCCGGGTGGATGCACTCGACGCGGGCCTCGTCATCGACGCGATGAAAAAAAACGAGGCGATCGCCGAGGACAGCGGGTGCCGCATACCCCTCGCCGGTCTTCATCTCCCACACCAATGCCGGCCCGCCGGCGGGCCACTTTTTCAGAAGCTTCGTCTCACGCGTCGTCGCGTTGTGGTTCGGGCCGAGCAACCGCGGCCAGTCGTCGGTGATCGCCCCGGGAGTCAGCGGTTTCGGCGCGGCGTGGAAGGTGAGTTCAGGAAATGCCTTCGGTATGGGCGGCGGCTCCGCGACGGCTGGCGAGGATGTGATCGCACACCACGCAATGAACAGACGCGGATACGGACCGACCCGGTTCAGAGCATGTATGAAAAGTCTTATCAGAGCCGCGCCCGTGAGGAAGCGGTCTGCATTCGACCGCGATGACCGCTCCCTGACGGTCGCGGCTCTGAACAGATTGCCACTTGTTAAACTCCCATCCAGGGATGTCTTCTTGATCATGGATGTTCCTTTATTGAACTCGGGGCTCGCCGAACACGTGGTCAGTAATTGCTCCATCGTACCCGATGAATCGCGATCCGGTAGCGCCAGAACCAGGCGAGGCCGATGAGCACATTACCGAACAGCACGACCGCCACCTCCGGTAGTATGCCTCCGAAGAGTCTGGGCAGATACGGGCTCAACAGACGCGTCATCCAGTCTTCAAAGCGGACGAAAGTCGCCGTTAAGAACATCGTGTAGAAACAGAACACCCACAGGTACGCGGTCTCATAAGCGATGACCCTCTTCATCCATGATGCATCGGGAAGCGCGTCGAAGACCACGCACCAGGAGGTAACGATGGCACCCACCAGGCGCTTCACAACCCAACAGACTAGGGGGACGAGTAAAAGTGCGATCAACGGAATGCCACAGAATACCCCGGTCGGTGGCGCCGAGCCGACCTTGATACCGATCATAAACGTCATCGCTCCCGCGAAGAATGCGCCGAAGATGCCCAAGGCCACAAAATGCCGCCGGGCGAACCAGACATCCTCATCCGGCGGCGTCCGGAGTTTCAGACGACCGTAAAAATATCCCGGCGAAACAACCAGCGTCAATGAACTGGCCAACCAACCATTCGCACCCCCCCGCCGCTGCCATTCACATCCCGGCCGGCGGAGATCGGGTGTCAGCGAAGCATCGAGGTCCAGACCGCACTCGGTGCAGCGGCCTTCGCTTGACCGGTGGGTCAGATCGTATCCGCAGCCCTCGCACCGTGGCGGCAACTCCACATCAACCTTCGGCCCGGCCACCGATCGCGTCGCCAGGTGAAGCCAGTAGAACAGGCCGCTGGCACTCGCGAGGATCAGGATCATGTACCCCATCACGATCCACTCTCTCCACAATGATGCATGTCCAGGGTCATGCAAGTTGTCGATGAATACGAACAGTGCTCCGACTGACATCACGAGCAGATTGAGAATCCCGATACCGGAGGCGATGGCCGCGAACGCGCGTCGGAAGGAATGCCGCGCGCTACCCCCGTTATGGACGATTGGCAGATACAGGAAGGCCCCCAACAGAGCAACAGGTACCGCGAGGAGACAGACAACAGTAACAATCAACTCGGCATCGCCGAATGACTGATTCGCGTGCATCAACTCCCAGGCTTCAGCGAAGGAGCGTTCGCGAATCTGATAATTGGGCAACCGTACTCGATCGACCGTCAGGTTCCATAATCGCAGGAACAGGATCACGCCGGCCAGCGTGAGAACCCCGAGCCCGTAGCTCAGCCAGAATGCGAGGCGGGAACCGTGAACCATTCGCGACGCCGCCACGGCGGGCTGGTGAATCCACAGCGGCGCGAGCAGGGTTCGACCGAACGACGGCGGTGCAGAGGGCGCCTCCTCCACCTTACCCGCGGGATCGTGATCTGGGTTGAGTGGGAAGGCATCCATAACCTGTCCTGATAGTTGACATGTCCTGGCCGGATGAGTGGCACGGCCGCCCCGCAGGGTGGCATACCCAAGCCGCAGGGTGGCATGCCCAAGCCGCAGGCGCGGGCATGATGCCTCCCATTCGAACGATTCCCCACTCACAATGGTTCAATTCGTAATCTTCGACGGCACTCACTTCGTGCTGCTTGACGCATCGACACACGCATCAAACCGCCTGACCTATCGGCAAACACATCGCGCCACTGAACGCATTCGCACACGCCGCTTCAGCGGCGTTTCCCGCCAAAGGCGGGCTTCAGGCCGGCCGTTTACGGCCGGTAGGGCGTGGCACCCCATGACCACTAGCCCGTTTCAACGGGCTTACCCGATCACGGTTCATCCGGTGAATCGATACGCTCCAACCGATCGAACACTTCACCGCTGGCATGATGGCGTTTCTGGTTCTCTATGTATTGAATCACCCAGGGCAGATCCTTCTTTCCGAAACTCACCACACCGTAACCCGACTGCCAGTGCAACACGCTGCGATTGCAGATTTCATGATTGATATAGTGCGAACTGGCGCCTTTCAATTGTCCGATCCAATCGCTGATCAGCAGCGCGGGCGGAATGCTGACCGCGAAATGCACATGATCGGGCATCCCACCGACAGCATGAACGAGGATACGGGGGGATTCCAATGCCCGATGTTTGAGATAATGATGGCAACGATTCTCGATCTGATCCGTCAGGACGGCGGCATTATCCTTCGTTCGCCAGACGATGTGCAGATTGATTTCGTGGTAGATGCTACGGGGCATGATCGGACTCCGGCGTGTTCGAGGAAAGCCCGTTAAAACGGGCTCAAATTCGATCGTGTACATGTCTCACCGGCCGTAAACGGCCGGCCTGAAGCCCGCTGCGCGGGAAAGCCCCGTGAACGGGGCTATTGGATCACACAACTCAATCCCATCTTGGTGAGAGTTGTCAGATTATTATGCTGGAAACGGTCGCCCCCGAGCATCGGAGATACATCGGGAATTCGGCACTGCTTACAGCAGTGGCACACGGCCACACTGGTTGGAAACCGGTGCCACACAATACTGACCCCATCGCGAGGTGACTGGTGCGTCAGCCGCGAATCTTCGACGGCCCCCGCTCGGTGAGCTCCGCCGGGTCGCGGATCGACTCCAGGGCGAAGTGATCGGTCGATCGGGCATACAGATGCCCCCCCATCCGCCCGACGGCCCGCAGCCGATCCGGATCGCAGGT
>JBHHUV010000269.1:0-4253 GCA_046754005.1 Phycisphaerae bacterium
GATCCATCGTATATCCAAAGGCTCTCAATAGTGGTATTTGCCCTGGGAGATATACTGATTCGTGAATATCTCCGCCAGGCACCCACCACAACACCGTGAATACCTGACTTCACACGTAGATGCCCAGGAGACCATCGGGCGCTGGGTGGTGTACTCTTCTCGCTCGGATTCGGGAACGGATGCCTATGCCAATGTTTTGTTCAGAATTTCCCGCTTCTCCGCGATCACTTGCCTCAGGATTTCGTCCAATCCCGTCTTTGACTGATAGCCCGTTGCCGCATGGATGCGGTCCAGACAGGGGACGCGGCGCATCATGTCGTCGAAGGGCCGGCCGTAGGCTTCTTCGTAGCCGATATATTTCTTCTCGCTCTTGCTTTCGGTCATCCGAATAATCTTGTCCGCCAGATCCTCAATCGAGATCTCCTCGGTCGAGCCGATGTTGTAGACCCGGCCGGCGGCCTCCTTGCTGTTCATCAGATCGATCACCGCATCGACGACGTCGCCCACATATCCGAAACAGCGTCTCTGCTTGCCGGTGCCATAAATCAGCAGTGTTTCATTCCTCAGGGCCCGTTCCACGAATCGTGGGATCACCATGCCATATTGACCGGTCTGTCGCGGGCCGACGGTGTTGAAGAATCGCACCACGACCGCGGGGAGGCCATATTGCTGATGGTAGGCCAACGCCAGAAACTCGTCGATCGCCTTCGAGCAGGCGTAGGACCAACGGGAGAACTTCGTTGACCCCAAGACCGTGTCGTCGTCCTCTCGGAAGGGAACCTGCTCGCTTTTTCCATAGACCTCGCTCGTGGAGGCGATCAGGACGGGCTTGCGGAACTTGTTGGCGATGCCCAGGACCATTTCAGATCCGTGAATGTTCGTCTCGATCGTATGCACGGGCCGGTCCACGATGAGTTGAACCCCCACGGCGGCGGCCAGGTGGAACACCACGTCCGCTTCCGAAACGAGCACGTGGAGCGTCTCGGAGTTCCGCACGTCATCGTGGACAAAGCGAAAATTCGCATTATCGATGATGGACGCCAGGTTATGCAGGCTGCCCGTGGACAGATCGTCCAGTGCGACTACCTGGTGACCGGTCCGTAACAGCCGCTCGCCGAGGTGCGATCCGATGAAACCTGCCCCGCCGGTGATGAGTGCTTTCATATGTGGGTCATCCCATTCTGAGTCAGACGGCTCAACCGATGGGTCACATGACCCATCCCACGGCTCGAAACTCACCCCTGATGCGATTTCACGTCTACCTATACTGATTCAGGCGGCCGGTTGGTTCGGCAATAATTGCGCGATCAACCGGGTGCGGGGAGCCTTTGCTGCTCGAGGAACCATGCGATGGTCCGTTCCAGGCCCTCGTCGAGGCCGATTTCGGCCTGGAAGCCGAATCGTTCAGCCGCTCTTGTCGTATTCAGGCTACGCCGAGGCTGGCCATCCGGCTTATTATCGTCCCAAACCAGCGCCCCTTCGTAACCCACCTTTTGTTTTATCGTCGTTGCCAGGTCGCGAATCGAGATTTCATCTCCCGAGCCGAGGTTGATCGGTTCCGCACCATCGTATCGCTCGGCGGCCAGGACGATCCCCCGGGCACAATCGTCCACGTACAGGAACTCGCGCGTGGCCGTGCCCGTACCCCAGATCGTCACAGTCGGCTCGCCGCGATCCCTGGCTTCGACGAATTTCCGGATCAGAGCGGGGATGACGTGGCTGATGGCCGGGTCGAAATGGTCGTTCGGGCCATACAGGTTGGCCGGCAGCAGGTAGATGCCGTTCAGGCCGTATTGCCGTCGATAGGCCCGGAGCATGACCAGAAGGGCCTTTTTGGCGATGCCGTAGGGCGCGTTGGTCTCCTCGGGATAGCCATCCCACAGGGCATCCTCAACAAAGGGGACCGGGACGATCTTCGGATAGGCGCAGACGGTACCGAGCTGGATGAATTTCTTCACGCCCCGCAGCCGCGCCTGCTCGATGACGTGCAGCCCCATGGCCATGTTGGCGTAGAAAAACCGACCGGGGTTCTCTCGATTGGCACCGATCCCGCCGACCTCGGCCGCGAGGTGAATCACCACGGTGGGGTTCAATTCCGCGTTCATGCGGGCGACATCGGGCTCGCTCGTCAGGTCGTACTCTTTTCTTCGCGGAACGCAGAGCCGGTCCTCCGGCACACCGATTCGGCGTAATTCGGCCAGCAGGGCCTGCCCGAGGAATCCCCCGCCGCCGGTCACCACGATTCGTTCTGCTGTCAGATCCACGTCGGATTCATCCCAATTGTACTACCGGTTGTCATGTCTCAAGCCCGGATGAGGCCAACCCCGATCCACAGGGTCAACAGATGGGTTTGATGCCCCATCCTACTTCGCACGATGTTCCGTGAGGATGCGTTCCTCCTTGGCAAGTTCCCAATCCGCCATGACCATCATCCGGACGAGCGCGGCGAACGAGACTTTGGGCTTCCAGCCCAGTTTCTCCCGGGCTTTCGACGCATCCCCCAACAGCTCATCCGTCTCGGTCGGCCGAAGGTATCGTGGATCGATCTCCACGTATTGTTCCGGATCCAGTTCGAGGATGTTGAAGACGATATCACAAAACTCCCGGACTGAATGCATCTCGCCCGTGGCGATCACATAGTCGTCCGGCTGGTCCTGCTGAAGCATCCGCCACATGGCCTCGACGTAGTCGCCGGCGAAGCCCCAGTCGCGCTTCGCCTCCAGGTTGCCGAGATAGAGCTTATCCTGAAGACCCTCCTTGATCCGGGTTGCCGCACGGGTGATCTTCCGCGTTACAAAGGTTTCGCCGCGTCGCGGGCTTTCATGATTGAACAAGATCCCGCAACAGGCGAACAACCCATAGGCTTCGCGATAGTTAATTGTCTGCCAATGGCTGAAAGCCTTCGCACAACCATAGGGGCTTCGCGGATAAAACGGTGTGGTTTCCCGTTGGGGCGTCTCGCGAACCTTGCCGAACATCTCGCTGCTAGACGCCTGGTAGAATCTTGGCGGTTTTTTCATTTCGCGAACCGCTTCGAGCAGTCGCAGGGTGCCCAGGGCCACGGTATCCGCCGTGTAGCCGGGCTGATCGAAACTGACTCGAACGTGGGACTGAGCCGCGAGATTGTAGACCTCATCGGGTGCGACTTCGGCGAGCAATCGGCTGAGACCGGCGCCGTCGGTCAGGTCGCCATAATGAAGAAGCAACTTATGGCCCGATTCGTGGGGATCGTGATAGAGATGATCGAGCCGCTGGGTGCCGAAGGTGCTGGATCGCCGAACGATGCCGTGGACCTCGTATCCCTTGCTCAGCAGCAGTTCGGCGAGATAGCTCCCATCCTGTCCGGTGATCCCCGTGATCAGCGCCTTGTCTGACATATCTACTTTTTCTCGCCCTTCGCCGTTGGGCGACCGACGCTATGATACTCAAATCCGATCCGGCTGATGTAACCGGGATCGTACAGGTTTCGGCCGTCAAAGATCACCGGCTTGCTCAGCTTCTTCAATAGACCGTCAAAATCCGGCGCGCGGAATTCGGGCCAATCCGTGAAGACCACCAAAGCGTCCGCTCCAGCCGCCGCCTCGTAGCCGTTTTCGAAATAAGTGATCCCGTCCGAACCCAGAATGCGTCGGGCGTTTCGGATTGCCTCCGGATCGTGTGCCCGAATCGTCATCCCCCGTTCCAGAAACATGCGGACGGCATCAATGGCGGGCGCCTCGCGAACATCGTCGGTTCGACCCTTGAACGCCAACCCCCAGACGGCGAGCGTTGTCTTGCCGGTGCGCTCGCCGAAATAATCGTGTACGCGTTGGGCGAAGGCCCGGCGCTGTCGTTGATTGGTTTTGTCGACGGCCTCGGCGATGCTCGTGGGGTAGTCGACCTTTCGCCCCATGCTGATAAAGGCGCTGACGTCCTTGGGAAAACACGATCCGCCGTAGCCGACACCCGGAAACAGGAAGGCATGACCAATCCGCGAATCGGACCCGATGCCCGCCCGAACCGTCTCCACGTTCGCCCCGAACCGCTCGCACAGATTTGCCACCTCGTTCATAAACGAGATCTTCGTGGCCAACAGGGCATTGGCTGCGTACTTGGTCATCTCCGCACTGGCGGGATCCATGACCAGAATCCGATCCCGCTTTCGCATGTACGGGGCGTATAATTGCTTCATGATTTCGACGACGGCGGGGTTGTCCGTCCCGATCACCACGCGATCGGGCTTGGTAAAGTCGTCGATCGCGGCGCCCTCCTTC
>JBHHUV010000270.1:0-4248 GCA_046754005.1 Phycisphaerae bacterium
ACGAACATACAGGTTGTGGCCGATCGACGTATTCCCATTGGTGAAACTCGTCACGGCAAACGGATTCGCGAGATCGGACACGTCGATTACGTACGTCGTCGTCGGAACGCTTGGCTCGTCCAGTTCATCATTCAGGTACAGATAGTGCTTGTCCGCCGACAACCAGGCTTGGTGCGAATAGGTCCCGCCTGGATAAAACGATCGGGACAAATTGATGAGATTCTGCTTGTCGGTTACATCAATGATATCCAATCCGGTCTCGATGGAGCCGTTGCCGAAGCCGCTGCAACAGAAGGCGATCTCTTTGCCGGCATAGGTGCCCTGAGTGTAGGAAACGATGACCGCGTCGTGGACATAGCGATCGGCCCACGTCGCCTCCCATACGGGAGTCGTGGGATCGACAAGGTTGTACATGCGGAGGCCCAGACCACTGGAGCCGCCACAACGATAGAGATAACCGCTGTCCTCGTTGATCGCCACGTTGTGGGAACTGGTCACACCGCCGGTCGTGACGGTATTGATCAGTGATACCCGTGGCGTGGCGGTATCGTTGTCGATATTCGTCAGATCGAACACCTGGATGCCGCTGCCGCCTTCGCTGACTGCATAGGCATAATTCTGATAGATTTTTACATCGTGCCAAAGGCTGTTGACCACGGGGATGGTTTCGACGATCTGGGCATTCCCCGGGTTGGTGACTTCCACAAAAGAAATGGCATTGTGCAGCCCGATGATGGCGAACTCTCGACCGGAAGGGGCGGTATACCCCCAGCAGTCATCCGCGTCGGTAGCGCCGGTTCCGAAATCCGCCAGTGTCAGCCAGCTTCGCAGGACCACACCGCTTGTGGCAAACAACCCGCCGCGCGCTACGCCATTCATGGGCCCATCAATATCTTCTCGAAACCCGGGTCCAGGGTAGGGGGCCATGCGATCGAGAACCTTGGGATCGTCCGGATGACCGCTGGCGGGGGTATTCAGGAAGGGTAGAGTAGACGTGATGACGATGAGGCAAACGATGGATCTTCGCATGGTATGGGGCCTGATCAAAAGGGTCGGACTGATAAACGGTTGGCAAAACTCGGAGGCTCGCCCCTCCACTGGACCCCCTTAGTATACCCGATTCGACCAGAATTGCCAACCCACCTGCAAGTGAGACCCTTCCTCTGGAATGAGAGACCCTTGGGAGGCATGGAAACCCGAATCGTATGGATCCAGCCAGACCGGACGAATTCCGAACGGACACACTGAATGCCTCCCACCCGATGACCCCCCACGATGGGCCGCGCGGTCTCTTTCGAAGCACACCGTTGGCCCGATCCCTGGGCACCTATCTTCCAGCCATCGCCCTCGTACGCCTGATCAACTTCGGACGACTGTGGCTGCTGACCTGGTTCATGGCCCTGCCGGAGTTGGGGTTGCTTACGCTGATTTTGGGCATGGTGAATGTTCTGATTCCCTTGTGCAGCCTCGGGTTGAATGATGCCGTCACCCGTTTTGTGCCATTGCACGAGCAGCAGGGCACACTATCAGCCTTCATGCGGCGATCGATCCTGTTCTTACTGGCCATTACATTCATCGGCGTCTTGCTGATCCTGATCTTGTCCCCCACGCTGGGAGATCTGTTCTATGCCCGGGCCGTGGATAACGCGTCCGAGCGCTTCGCACTGGGCGCGAACGCCCCACGTCTCGCCCAAGCGTCGGCGATTGTTGCCGGTCTCTCGATTGTTTATTTCTACCTGCTGTCGGTACTCAAGGGGCTACGGATGTTTTATGCCCTGTCCCGAATGGAGGTGTCACACGCATTTCTTTTTCTGATCGGGTCCGGCATCGCCATCGTCTTCGGCCGCCCAACCGCGTTTGTGCTGATTGTTCTGTACGGTCTCGCCCTTGCGTTGCCGATCGCCTATTTTGGACCGCGGCTCTTTCTCGTCGTGGGACGGTGGAAGAGGCAGAGGGGTACCCTGACGGAGCAGGGATGGGAATCGAGGATGCTTCGGTTCAGCATCTGGACCACGCTCTCGGGCGTCACCTGGCAGGCGCTGGTCGTCTATTCTGCGTGGTATCTGACGAAGGTGTTCGGCCACGAAGCCGTCGGCGTCTTTAACACGACTCACCGGATCGCGCAGTTCATCCTCGTCAGTTCTATCGCGGTCACAACGGTCGTCATGACCACGGTCACCAAGACCTGGGAGGCCGAGGGGCGGGAACGGGCGGAGCGGCAACTGTCTCTCGCCTTTCGCGGCACCTGCTTTGCGTTGTTCATCGCCTGCACCGTGTTGGCCTTGTGCCGAGGCCTGATCATGGGCTTGTTCCGGTCCGACTACGTACCGGGCGCGGCGATTCTCCCGTTGCAGCTTCTTTTCTTTCTCATCGCCGCGCAGCTTTCGTTTCTGCCCGCACATTTTCAGCTTCGCGAGAAGACGCGGCAGATGTTCTGGCCGTGGGCCGTGGCAGTCGCAGTCAACGCGGTGTTTGCCTATGGGCTGGTCGGGCCGCATCTACACGCGATTCAAGCGTCGGCGGTCTGGCGCGGGGCCGGCCCGATTCTGTCCGTAGTCTTCACGACGGGTTTTTCCAGCGAACACGGTCTGGACGCGGCGGCGTGGTGCGGCGTGTTCGGGATCGCGGCGGCGATGCTGCTCTTTCTCGTGCTGATTTATGTCGAACGCGGCGGGCTGGATCAGGGTTCGTATATCGTGATTGGCGCGTCAATCCTGCTGGCCGCCCGCCCCGCAATCCTGGCGGTCGGGGCCGCCGTTCTGCTGCTGCTCGCCGTGCAAACGAACCGGATCTTCGATACGCTCGAACGGCGGAGGATGATCGACACGTTTCGGGATTCGATCCGGCATGTTCCGGGTCTGAAGCAATTCTTACTCCGCCGTTCGGATCAGGAGTGATTGTGTTCGGGCACCGGAAAACAGGTATCATGCGCCGCATGTGCCGGAGTCGTGGCAGATTCTGATCGCGAGGATGAGGAATCATGGGTGCATCCAAGGAAGAGTCCAAGGCGGCGAAGAAAGCGGCCAAGGCTGAATTGAAGCGCGCTAAGAAGCTGAAGCCGGAGACAGTCGATTCCGCCCCCGCCGGCGTTTCGCCGGCAGCCGCCCCGGAATCGCCCAGCCCCACGCCCGCGGAACGCTCCGCCGCCGCGGCAGAGCGACAGGTCGGGCTTCAGCGCTGGCGCGTCACCCTCGCGGTCATCACGCTGCTCGTCGCCCTGGCATCGCTGCTGTACGCCATCAAACCCTGGCAGATCGGCAATTCCAGTGAATCGCTGCCCGACTCAACAACGACACAACCAGACATATAATGACATATATCTAATACCCCGCTCACACTTGCTCACCGCCGAGGATGCGGCTGAAGCGCCAGACTTCTTGGAAGGTGTTGTAGAGGGGTGTGGGGGCGATGCGGATCACGTTGGGCTCGCGGAAGTCGCCGATGATGTGGGCCGCCCGGAGTGATTCGAACAGTTCCTTCGGTCTGTCGTGAACGAGGATCGAAAGCTGGCAGCCGCGGGCGGCGGGATCGCGCGGGGTGATGACCTCGTAACGCCCCGGTTGGAAACCGGTGCCGCACGATTCCTTTGAACCACCGGCGCTCTGTATGTCGTCGATCAGGAATTGGAGGTAGCCGGTCAGCCTTTCTGACTTGGCCCGGAGGGCTGCCATGCCGATTTCGTCGAACATCGTCAGTGAGGCTCGAAGCGGGGCCATCGTGAGGATCGGCGGGTTGCTGATCTGCCAGCCGTCGGCGCCGTCCCGGGGGACGAACTCCAGCCGGCGGAGCATCTCGAAGCGCGTCGCCGGATCGTTTCCCCACCAGCCCGCGAAGCGCGGCAGGTCGGTGCGCCGGGCGTGGCACTCGTGTACGAAGCAGCCCGCGACCGCCCCGGGGCCGCTGTTGAGATACTTGTAGCTGCACCAGACGGCGAAGTCGGCGTCCCAATCGTGGAGCGAGAGCGGGATGTTGCCAGCGGCGTGGGCGAGATCGAAACCGATGTTGCAACCGCGCCGCCGCGCGGCGGCGGCGATGCGGGGCATGTCCTGGGCCTGACCGGTGAAAAAATTGATCCCGGCAATGAGCACCAGGGCGATCCGATCGCCATCACGCTCGATCCGGTCTTCGATGTCCTCGGTGCGCACGGTGTGTTCACCCTCGCGCGGGCCGACGACGAGCAAAGCATCCGCCGGGTCGAGACCGTGATGGGTGAGGTGGGTCTTGATCGCGTAAAGATCGGATGGAAAC
>JBHHUV010000271.1:0-4241 GCA_046754005.1 Phycisphaerae bacterium
CCGTTCAGTGTTTCGGCTCAGGGTGGATTTTTCCAGGTGAAGCACACGTCCGACTTCGGTCGGGCTGACCGGTCCGCGCTTGGCCACGACGACCAGGACGTTGAGCTGGCTCACCTTGAGACCAAGCGGCCGCAAGGCATCATCGAAGATGTTGGTGATCGTCCGGTTCAACAGGCGGATCCGCACGGCGAGGCACTCGCTCGCGATCGTGTCAACTGTGTTGGCCAGCGCATCATTCTTCATCGGCGCTCCTCTTATGTTGTATATACAACATTGTGCGGGGCCTGTCAACCCGTTCCTCAACTATTTTCTCATTGGGGCTCCTATCGAGCGAATAAGCATTCCCTACACCGAAATCGCGGCTCTTGCGACGGATGAAATCGCCGGTTTCCCATGTCCGACTCCGGCCTGGGGGAGGCCGTGATCGGATTTCACACGTCGGCTACCGGCCGCGGGTTGTGGGGCGAGTGGTCGAGGAACTCCCACCGCAACCCGGCATGGATTTCAGATTCGCGCCAGCGGTCGATCTGGAAAGTCCAGAAGCGTCGCGTTCCGCCGGTCCGACCGGCCGCATCTTCCTGATCCCAAAGGATTTCGGCATGCCCGATCAGTTGCAGCGTCCGGTTCCGCTCGAAGTCGAGAAACACGAGCCCGGCGCGGGGATTGACCATGAAGTTGCCGAGGGTGTTGAACATGCTGTTGCCCACGTAGTCCGGGATTCGAAGCGACCGTTCATCGACGATCTCGACGAAGCCCGGCGGCCCCCCGCGATGGGAGGCGTCCACGCCGTGTTCCGGATGTGCGCTGGCGACGAAGAACGTGTCGGAGGCAAGGATCAAGGCCGACTGGTCACTTCCGAGTAATTCGCCTTCCCGGAGATGGTGCGGCGAAGATCCTGTATCTCGTGTGGATTCGAATCGGACGTCACGCCGCTGGATGTACTTCGGGCAGTTGGGATAGCATTCTGCGACATGAAGCCTGAGTCGATCGTCCGATGCGCGACTCATCTCGCCATTGATTCGAAGCCGTCGCCGTGAGGATAATTCGATAAAGAGTGCGCCGATCCGCGGATTGCATTCGATGTTTTTCCAAAACGGATCGTGTTCGTTGATGCCCGCGCGCGACAAGTCGAACTCGATCCTTCGCTCGTCCGGCGCGGTCGCGAACCCCGGCGCGCCAAACAACACGGACGTCAGTCCCGTCAGCAGCCCGACGCGCCCAGCCCGCATGTCTCGCCTCTCCAATCTCCGGCATCATTTTTGGTCTGAGTCGAGTCTGTCTTGGAGGATGGGGTGCTCGATTCGACAAGGGGGGATGGAGGATCAGCAAGGGGGGGTCCCCATCCTTTGCTGCGCAAAGGTACGTGTTTAGCCTATATCAGCATCGCGAGAAGGGGCAGTTTCCGAGGTATCCGCGTTCCCTGCATCTTGGCGAAAACCGGCGGCCTGCTAAGCCATCGGTTTTCGCCGCTGCCAGTATCGGCAGCACGCTAAACACGTGCGCGCAAAGGATGGAGCACCCGCTGTGTCGAGAATCCTGTCTGGATACCCCTGTGGCGGAATTCCCATCCCGTCAATCCGGCAGATTCTATCCCACCCGCTTTCGCCATTCGCTGTTCCTACCCCTCATTCGGCATTAACGTGTCGGACTTGTGCTTGGGCAGGGCGAACCGGTTGTAGAGCAAAAAGACAATCGCCGTCCCCAGCATGATCCCGCCGAACGCCAGCCACATCAAATCCGGCCGCTGCATGTCGCGGGCGAGCTTGCCGTAGAGTTGGCCGGAGAGAATCCCGCCGAACAGATTGCCCAGCGCGACGGCGACGAAGTAATAGCCCATGTACAAGGCTACCTTGTCCTTCGGTGCAATACGGCCTACATACTCCTGACTGGTCGGGCTGGCCATCATCTCGCCGAAGGCGAAGATCACAATCCCCGCCGCGACAATCCAAACGATACCACCCGGCCCGAGTACACCGGAGTCACCCGCAAAGGCGGACAGACCGATGCCGACGGCCGCGACGACCATACCGACGATCATCGTCGTAAATCGGTGAAACTTAGCCATGAAGAACGATATCAATACCTGGAAGAGAACGATCGCGCCGGCATCAAAATTGATCAGGAACTCTGGATTGAATTGACGGCGCGAGTCGATCTTGTCCCAAATCGCTTCCTTGTAGGCAAGCGCATTGATGGCAACTCCGAGTTGTTTCGGTTCAACCATTCGATCCTTACTCGATAGCTCCTTACAGGCTGCGGCAACTGCTTCCCGAGACACAATAGGACCGTATTGTAACATCAAGGCCTTGAGCTTGGCCTTCACATTCTCAATTTCATCATCTTCAAACTCACGCTGGCGAACATCGTCGAGTTTCTCGTTGAGTTTTGCCAGCGCGTAATCCAGTGTCTTATCATTGGGAGTAAAGGGTTCACTTGGTGCGCGGGTCAAAATCTCTGAAAACTCGACCGGACTTAGACGGACCTTGTACGACAGAAGTGCCCGCGTCCCATCTGTAATATCCAGTGCCTCCAAGGGAGACTCGCAACCGTGTTTGTTGATCACTTGAATAAGTTCGGCAATTCGTGTCTTTACCTCTGGAGTATATCGAGGATCATTTTCCAGCTCGGCTCTGCGCGACTTTTGCCCGAGCTCATCGAGTGGTCCAGAATGCTTCTTCTTCGCCTCTTTCATTGCTTCTACACTACTTTTGTTGACTGAGAAGAGATTGTCGGAAATCTCTTTGGCACTGCTTCGGTCTTTCTCGCTGAGCCATTTCTTGGATGCCAGTTGTTGGGCTTCCTTTCGTATTTTCTTGAGTTTGCCTCTGAGGATTGACGCGAGTTTCTTCTGATCCTTTTCCTCTTCTTTGGGTGGTACGGCGGACTCGGCGCCTCGTGCCTGACGAATCAGCCTGTCATATTCCGAGAACAGTTCGATCTCCTCGATGGACGCGAGCGCGCGACGGCCGGCGTCAAAGTCCATGCGATCGGCCGCTTCGTCGAATCCGAGTAGTCGCGCGGCGCTGCGCGCGACGCTTACGAACGGCTTCGCAACGATTCCCCCCGCCCGCACCATCGATTCGGTCTCGGTGAAGTCGCGGATATAGGGTGGCATTGTGATAAAAATCTGATAAAAACTGGTCCAAAACCCCGACATGATGAGCAGGAAGAGTGCAAATCGCCAATTGCTGCAATGCATGCGCTTTCGGAAGAATGATCGGCCTTTTGACGCAGGATGGTTGGGGTTTCCACTCCCTGACGGCATGAGAACATCCCATAGAAAGTTGACGGCGAGCCAAATAACTACAAAAACAATACATCGCGTCCAACTGAACCAATCAAATTCCTGGTTTGCAATCATCAGAGCGATGAGAACAACAAACACGGTGATTCCAAACCGAAGATTGCCCAGGACTTCCACCATGTCGCCGGCAACTTTACCGAGCGTTCTTGCTTCTTTTGAGCCCGATTCGGTTGAGGGATCCTTGTAGATGATCGAGACGATGATGAGGTTGATGAAGGCCCAGACGGAACAGGAGACGAAAACCCATTCCCAATCCCAGCCACGAACGATGCCGGCTACGATCGGCCCGAAAAACCCCCCTATGTTGACCATCATGTAAAAAACGCCGAATCCGGTGGCCGAGTTTGATTCATTCGTCACGCGTGCGACGGTTCCCACAACGACCGGCTTGAATATCGCAGCGGAAACGGCGACACACATAAAGGCCCCCAGAACCGTCGGAAAGGTCTTGAACTGCCCGAGGGAGTAGTATGAGAGAATCATGCCGATGTAGGCGATGATGAACATCTTCTTGTAACCGTACCGATCGGCCAAAGCGCCGGTGATCACGGGCATGAGGTATAGAAAGAACGGGACGATGGCCTGCAACTGTCCGCGTTCCTCTGACGTAAACCCAAGCCCACCGGTTTCCACGGGGCCGGTGATGTAGAGCGACGAGACGGCGAAGAACCCGTACCACGCCATCCGCTCGAAGATCTCCATCGTGTTCGCCACCCAGAACGTGGCCGGATAACTCTTGATCGTGGGGATGAAGCCTTGCTTGGTGTCCGTCACGGGGTATGTCTCCTTTCAAGCACTGGGCCGGTAATGCGAAACAGGATAGGTTGACCGGACCGTCGATTGTGTTTGGCGAAGGTGATCGATTTCTCTAACAGAGCCAGTTCGAACAGCCGATACCGTGCCAGAACTCGACTGCTCGGGGTTCCACAGCCGATCT
>JBHHUV010000272.1:0-4223 GCA_046754005.1 Phycisphaerae bacterium
GTTTCGAGTGAAGAGCCGGTTGCCCTCGGCGTCGTAGTCGTAATCCACGTCGAAGAGGGGCTGAGGGCTGCCGCCGGCCGGGGTGAATGTGTGGGCGATGTGCTTCAGACGATCGTTGACGTCATAGACAAACACGCCGGCCACGCCATTACCCAGGGTTGTGTTTGTCCGGCGGTTGGCCTGGTCCAGAACCCAGCTTGCCCCGACCTGAGATCCGGCGGCGGCGGCAACGAGCCGGTTGAGCTTGTCCAGTGTGTGTGTCACCTGGCGCAGGGCCGGTGTGGTCATCGTCGAGGTGATTTCGTGGGCGGCCGTGTCGATGGCGTATGCGTAATCGGTGACATAGTCGACCGAGAGAGTCCCGTTATCATCACCGAAGCTCTGGGTTTCGGTCAGGGGACGGCCGGCCTGATCGTAGGTGCGGGAGAATCCGAACTGAGGGAAGAAGAACTCGTTATTTCGGACGGCACTGGTGAGACGGCCGGACCGGTCGAACGTGAAGTCTTCGGTTCGCCCTGGTGTCAGGGGACCGCTATACTCCCGGCGTTCCAGGCGGTCGAGGTCGTCAAAGAAGTAATCCGTGTCGATACTCCGCTGATCCGTGCGGCGTACGTGCCGGCCGACAATATCAACATATGTGATGGTCACCACGCCGGCCCCGGCCCCATCGTCGTCCGGATAGGTGATCGTCGTGAGGCGACCGGCATCGTCATAGTCGTATGTAGTGGTGTTGCCGTCATGGTCTTGGATGGCGACCTGCCGACTGCCATCATAGACGTATGTTGTAGTCGTGTTCTGCGTCGGCGTCGGCACGGTCTTGCGCTTCCACGAAGGCCGCGGCGCCCAAGAGGGGATCTTCGGCGAACTGAAGACGCACTGTGCGATGGGGCATGTGCCCGTGCGGCGATGTCTGGGCAATCAGATGTACCTGCTCGCCGGGTCTGTTCGCACACAATCTGGTTCGCGAATTGCAGATGCAAACCGAGGCGCGATCCCGGGGCACGACGGACAACCGCGCCGCGCTATGGGCATTCGAACGGGTTGACACAGTGCGCAAGACATTGTTGCAACGGGCTGGACGTTTGACGCGCCCCAACGGCAAGCTCACCCTGACCATCAGCGGCGCCACCGTGGTGAAAGAGAAACTACTCGGCATACTCGACCGCCTACGCCCGGCGGCCTAACGAAAATCGGCCAGATTTATGCAACGTTGGGGTAAAGCCGAACGCGCAAACGCCGCATCGTGGACAATCTTTCATGGCTGCGCCGTTTCGCCATACATCATACCTCCGTCAGCTACGGGTGCATGATGCCAGAGCTGGACGCGGAATTGAAGATGGGGATTCGCCAGGCACTTACATTGAAAAAAGTCGTTTACACAAATCGCCCGGGTTGTTCCAGTCGAACCTACCCGATCAACAGGATCTGTACAAAAGTGATGATGTCCTCTGTATCCAGGATACTGTTTCCGTCGAAGTCGGCGTTGAAGATGTCGCAATCGGGATACTGCGACTGGTAGCTCGCGGCATCCAACAGCGATAGTACGAAAGGCGCGATATCCTCGCTATTTATCAGTCCGTCACAATTCAGGTCCCCGAGCAGTCGGGCGTATTCCACTGCCAGGGCGTCATAAACCGCACGGGGATGAACGATGTCGGGGGCATTACCCGCATCCTCGACCGATACCATGCCCCACCATTCTTCGTTTGAGAATCCGTCCGGGTGGGTTCGGGTCGCATAGCCGCCGAGATCATGAGTGGATGGGTTACCCGCCTTCCACCACTCGTCGCTGTAGGCCATGACCGTGCCGCCGTCGACGGCGGCGATCTGTCGCCACTGCTGGACGACAAAGGTCGCCTGAACCGCCTGGTATTCGACGCCCGACTGGTTGTCATAGGCGTCGATACCGTATTCCGTCAACACAAGCGGTTTCGCCGACAATCGGCCGTAGTAGTCGAAATAGCAATGAAAGTCTTCGCCTGGATAGGCGTTGTGACCCCACATATCGACACTTCCCAGGGACGCGTCGTCGGACATCAGATCAACGTTGCCAAATTGCCGCATGCCGCCGTTGACGATAAGACTCGGATGATACGACGTGCCTTCGATGCCGTAGGCAATGTCGGCGAGACTGTTCGCGAGGGTGTACCAGTCCGTGAGGTTACCACCGTAAACCAGATTGTTTTCGTTACCGATGCCCCATGCCAGAACAGCCGGATGATCCTTGAACTGATTGACGAGGGCGGAAAAATCGGACTGAATGGCGGCGATGGTTCCGGGATCGGCGTAGTTGATCCCGGGGTTTTGCGGAACCCAGAAGCCCACGATGACGTAGATCGGATCGACTCCACCGTTATAACACGCATCCAGCAACGTCGTGTCCGGAGGCTGGGTCCAGGTACGGATCGCGTTCACGTTCATCCCGCGGAGCATGGCCATGTCGCGTTGAATAATACCGGGATCGGTATAAATGAAGTTGATGACCGCCGAGCTGTTGGGTGAACCGACGGGAGTGGGCTGATAGCCGACACCCTTGACGATGAACCGCTGACCTTCGACGAACAGATCGCCTCCGATGATCTGAACGGGACCCGTGCTGACGGTCTTGCCCGTCGGCTGCTTTTGAAAACGGTTCGATGAGAAGACATACTCGGCATAGATTTCGTCGTCGAGGGCGGCCCAGTCAAAAAATCGAACCTCGTCCATCTCTCCTTCGCCGAGGCCGTAGAAACCGGTCGTGCCGAGCTGAAGATGGCTGCCGGTCTGTTGAAAGGCCCCATTCAGGCTGGATGAACCGAAAAACAAGCCGTTGATGAAGATCCACAGTGTGATGTCGCTGCCGGTGTTGTTCCAGACTGCCGCGATATGGGTCCAGTCGGTCTGCGAGAGTACTCCGGGAACCGGGATGGATGTTCCGGTGCCCGCGTTGTTTCGGGCTTCGAGGAAGAGATCAGTCTGGCCGACATAGAACAGTCCGAGGCTGTTGGGTTGGCCGATGGTTCCGATCTGCATGATGCCGCCGGAGTCGTCCGGGGAGTTTTTCCGAAACCACAGAGAGACGGCTCCGCTGGGAGCATTGAATAATGCATTGGTGTAGATGAGGCTTCCGGAACTGTTGAAGACCGCCCCCGGACCATTCACTGCCGGGGCAAACGTGACGGAACCGATCACAATTCCGTTGTTCGAGTTGACGGTTGTGAGATTGTCGAGGCTGTCGTGAAACGGAACGCATTGCCCGAGGGCCGGTTGTTTCATGCCCGTCACGGCCAGGATGGTCGTCAGGATCGGGATGAGCCATTTCGGGCGTGATTGAACTGCGAACATCGTTCGGTCCTTCCTGGGTGCTCACCAGCATACACGCTCATTGGCGGCGCGAGAAGTGCTTTTCACGTACGAAGCGGCCGCCGATCTCCCGATAATTCGAGGCGCGGAGTGTCCCGGCTCTTCACAGGCTCAACCGTGTTCTCTTGCAGACGTTACATTCCCGTCAGCAATGTTGCGAACGAAGCGATATCGCCGATGTCTACGTTCGAGTCTCCATTGGTATCGGCATTCAGGATGTTGCACATGGGGAACTGTGCGGCGTATCCCGCCGGATCGATGATGGCCAGTGCGAACGACTGGATGTCGAGACCGTTCACGGACCCGTCGCAGTTGGTGTCCCCTGGGGTGAGCGCGAGGGACTGGGTAAACAAGAGATTGTCGATGGTCAGCATGCCCGCGGCTCCCCAAGTGGAGATTTCATTTTCAAATGCAAGGGTGACGGTATAGGTATCGGCATCGCCGAACTGTATACCGGTCAGAAACAGGTCGTCGAGTGTCAGCATGCCGCCCGGTCCCCAGTTGGTGGCGGTTCCCACGAAGCCGACGGTGAGAGAAAATGCTGGACATTTTGCACGGTGAGCAGGTAAAGCGGGGCGGGTTTCATTTTCAGCGAGTCCAGGTCGAATCCGAAAATGGCCTTTTTCAGGGCGGCGCCTTCGCCATCCACACCTTTGCCTTTGCAACCCACGAGCAGTTGGTGCGCGGCGGCATCGTAGCCTAAGCCTTCCACGTCGTTTTCCTTGTTTAAAAAAGAGTTGAATTTGGTGATGCCGGGTGTCTCCGAAGTGTAATTCCGCACCCGGTAAATGGTGCCGCTGCTTTTGATAACAAAGGCATCATCGCCCACTATTTCGATGCCTTCGTAATCTCCGTCGTCCCAAAACGAAATTTGTTTTCCC
>JBHHUV010000273.1:0-4186 GCA_046754005.1 Phycisphaerae bacterium
CAGCGGGGGCCGGAGCCGAGCAGGCGGATGTCGTTGGCGATCTTGCCCATGCTGACGGCGACGGTTCGCACGAGTCCCGAGGCCTCTATGAACCCGTCCTTGGCGTGCTGGGCCTCGAAGTGGTTCTCGGCCTCCATGAACTCTATTTCCGTCTTTTTTGAGAGCAGGGCCGCGACGGTTTTTCCGAAGTCCTTGTGGGTGTTGATGCCGGTGCCGACGGCGGTTCCGCCGAGCGGGAGTTCGCGGAGTGCTCGGATCGCCTTTTGCGACCGCTTGACGCCGCGCCGGATCTGGGTGGCATAGCCGGAGAATTCCTGTCCGAGCCGGATCGGGGTCGCGTCTTGCAGGTGGGTGCGTCCGATCTTGACGATTGTATCGAATTCCTTGGCCTTCGCATCGAGGGCGGCTGCGAGGTGTTCCAGTGCGGGGATCAGATCTGCCTTCAGGGCCTCCGAGGCGGAGACGTGCATGGCCGTGGGGATCACGTCGTTGGAGCTTTGCGACTGGTTGACATGGTCGTTGGGATGGATCGGATCCTTGGAACCGATGACGCCGCCGGCGGCCTGGATCGCCAGATTGGCGATGACCTCGTTGGCGTTCATGTTGGTTGACGTCCCTGAGCCAGTCTGAAAGATATCGACAACGAAATGATCATCGTGGTGCCCGTCGATGACGGCCTGTGCCGCTTCAATGATTCGCTTTGTCTTGTCGGCGGGGACGACATCCAGTTTTTCGTTGGCCTCGGCCGCGGCCTGCTTGATCAGGCCGAGGGCGCGGATGAACCGTCGTCCGAACCGGTAGCCGGAGATGGGAAAATTCTCGACCGCCCGTTGAGTTGAGGCACCCCAGAGGGCGCCGGCCGGCACCTGCATGGCGCCCATGGAATCCTTTTCCGTTCGTGTCTGATCGTTGTTCAGGGTTGCCACCGTCATGGTATTCTTCCTCTATGTCGCAATAATGAGACACACTTCACGTCGATCCAAAGAATG
Organism: Phycisphaerae bacterium; assembly: GCA_046754005.1. Lineage (GTDB taxonomy): Bacteria > Planctomycetota > Phycisphaerae > UBA1845 > UTPLA1 > CAYXGR01. The sequence continues at coordinate 990 of JBHHUV010000273.1, forward strand.
GACCTCATGTTGGGAAGATCATAGCCTACCGTCCTCCAGTGGGCTAGAACGCAGTTGTAGAATCGCTCGATCAGCAGATGGGTCAGATGACCCATCCTACGCCGGCTTCCTTGCGGGCGCGGCTCTGGTCGGATTGTCGAAAAGGCTTGCATCCTGCTATAAACCCTGCGCATAATAGGGCTATTCGGGTGAGCGGGCTTCGGAATAAGGGAATCTGGTATGCGCAGATGCACCGGCCTACAGGCCTCCCGTTCGTCGATGGGGTTTACGCTCATCGAGTTGCTCGTCGTCATCAGCATCATCTCTCTCCTGCTGAGTATCCTGCTCCCGGCCCTTTCCGGCGCTCGAAAAAGCGGCCGGGCGATCAAGTGCGAGGCCAACCTTCGCACGATGGGGCAGGCCATGCAGATGTACGCCAGCGCCTATGAAGACGTCGTCCCGCTTGGGGAATCCGCTCAGGTCGATGGCTCAATGCACTTCGCAGCGGCTTTGTTGCCTTCGCTGGGGGAGGGGAGCATGAATCTGGCGGGGCCGTATCAGGATCCATCCTTCGAGCCTGAATTTTTGCGTATCCTCGGCACGATGGGGTCGCTGCAATGTCCTGATTTTCCGACGGCAGAGCAGAATCTTGACTTCGTCGTGAACGCTTTTCTTCAGCCCTATCCCTTTGGGGATGATCCCGGTCAAGCGGGCCCGGGCCCGACCTCGCAGGGCGCCGGGAATGACGATCGACGACTGTTTGCAAGTCTGACGCGCAGCGATCAGGCCACGAGCCGTATCATCTATGCCACGGAGGCTCACGCGCTGATGCCGACCGGGACAGTTCAACTGCATGATCTGTTTGTTTCCTCGCAATTACCGCAGGGGGCCTTCCCGCGCATCGCGACCGATCTGCGCCATCCGGGGGGGATCAACGCCCTGTTCTTCGATACGCATGTCGAGCGGATGCGAAAGGAACGGATGGATGTTGGCTCGCCGAACTCTCTGGGCGTGCGGCTTCAATGGTTTGCGAAGGTACCTTAAGAAAACGTCGAAACGCCGAAATTAAAAACGTCAAAACGTCAAAATAAAACAACAACTACAAAAATAAAATTCCAAAACAAAAACCAAAACCAAAACAATAACAACAACAATTGCAGCAGCAGTAGCAGTAAAACTACTGTTTTGGGGATTGGTGTGGGGTTTGCTTACTTGTTCCGGAACGGTTGGGGGTGTACGCATGGTGCTCGGTAACGAAGACACTTGGGGGAATCGGTACTGCTTGAAACAGTGGCACGCGATGGGGATGGGTACACGCGCACCGGTTGGAAACCGGTGCCACAGGACAGAAAGGTGTCACGGGGCTGATTGGCACAGTTGGTTGATAGGTGCCGCAGGTTTGGATGGACTTGCTATCGGCGGCGGCGGAGGAGGGTTACGGCGACGAAACAGAACATCAGGCCGGTCGAAGGCTCGGGTATCAATGTGATTGTCCCGGGGGTGATCGTGTTGGGAAAGGGGTTGACCAGGTCGCTGCGGAACAGGTTGAAGGCCGGGTCTCCGGCACCGATCTCGTATTCACCGAACTGTGCGGAGCTGATATCGAAGTTGATGACATAGTGGGCGAGGATATCGCCGGTCGCCGGCATATGGCCCTGGCTGATCGATACAAAATCGGAAAATCGGAACTCGTTCCCTTGAGTCGACGCGTTCTGAAAGTTTGTCGGCGGACTGGGCAGCCAGTACGGTGTGATCGGACCAGTATCTTCGGTTGATACCTCGTCTAGGGTGAATATCCCCGACGGTGCTCCCAAGATGCGGGAAACCGTCATTTGGGAAGAAAAGAAATCATATTCGACCGGAGGACCGTTAAAGGTGATGAATTTGAGGTTGAACTCCAGTGTACCGATAGCGCTGGTGGGGGTCTGGGTCGTGAAGATCGGCATTACGTCCTCGACCGTCAGGATCGCGCCTCGGGCGCCGGTAGTGGACATCGCCAGTGCGCAGAACAGAGTTGCCATGAGCAGTGATGTTCGGATCCTGTTTGAATGCGTGTGCATTTTCCTCATCCTAAAAACGTCCGATCCATCTGATCGGTCATCCATGTTGTGTTTCGGCGGCTATGGCACCTTGTGATTATAGCCCTGTATTTTTCCGTTTCGACCCGGGCTGATTACATCAGCCATTGGCGTGGGTGGGTCTGTCCCATCTTTATGGACAGACACCCTCGTTCAGGAATGTATCGACAATCTGGCGGTCAAACCCGTCGGCGCTGCCATCGCAGTTGACGTCCGCGGCCAGCATCAGATCGGGGTTGGATTCCAATCCATCTTCGACCTGGGTGATGATCGCGCTGTCGGCACTCGCCACACACCGATCGCCGTTGACGTCGCCCAGTGCCCGAACGGTGATCGGGAAGACGGCTTTTCCGACGTTCCCCTCGTCGTTGCCGGTAATCGTGACCGTGACGATGTAGGGCAGGTCGCCGGGGGAGAAGGCAGGCCGCTCAGGGGGTTTGAATGACGCGTGGACGGTATTCCCTCCCATGATTTCCACGAAGAGACCGGCCGGTCGATCGGAGGGTGGGGTGATCGTCCAATGATAGCTGTAGCTGTCGTTGGGGAGTGGATCCGTTCCCAGAATGGCCGTGAAATCAGCGGAGCAATTCGTCACGCCTGACAGGTTTTCGTAGACCCAATCACGAGCGGAATCGACTCTGGCACAAATGGCGGTCGCGCAATCGCTGCCGGGACCCTGGGGCGTACCGCCCATGGCCTTGCAGTCGGTTGCTGTGCGATCGGAACAGGTCATGCCATCGATGCAACAGGCCTCGGTATCGCAGGCATCGCCCATGCCGTCCATGTCGGCGTCTTCCTGGCCCGGATTGGGCATGTTCGGGCAGTTGTCGAGACAATCGACCACGCCGTCGCCATCCGTATCAATGGTATCCACGGCACCGCAGCCGCAGGTGCCGGGATCGAGCTTGGCCGGATCATTCGGACATCCGTCACAGGAGTCGATGATGCCGTCGCCATCGGTGTCCGCGGCACAATCGTCGGGGATGCCGTCGGCGTCGCAATCCTGCGAGGCGCCACCGGCGATGTCACACGAATCGGGGGCGCCGTTGCCATTGCAGTCCAACGCGGTGCCGTTGGTAATGTCGTCCGCATCCTCCACGCCATTCCCGTCACAGTCATTGGCCGGTGGTTCGGACGGTC
>JBHHUV010000274.1:0-4178 GCA_046754005.1 Phycisphaerae bacterium
ATATGCAGATATCCCACATGATGTGATCGCTATTTTTATGGCTATTGTTTATTCAGTGAACAGAAGTGAATATAGGTGATGAGATCGTTCTATACGTATTGACTGAAGATAATAGATAGGCTGAACTTTCACAGACAAACACGAAGAAGGGGACAACCATGCGAGATGAGGGGGCCATTCGACATCAAAATGAGGGCATGCGCTCACGAGCGTTGTGTCAACTTGTGATGTTTCTTATGGCGATCGCACTAACGATCACAGGCTGTGCGACACAGCCCGTCTTCATGCCGGGTAGCGGCGGATAGGACTTCGGCACGATCGACGATCAGCAGGGTAAAACCTTCAAGATCGTGGATCAGGCCGACAGCACCGTTCGCGTCGAGGTCGAGGGTGTCGACGGCAATTTCACGTTCTCACTCGATCCGGACGGCCGGTTGACGAACGTGACGGCGGCTGATGGATCCGATCTGAATTTCGGTTATCTCCCCAATAATCGAATCCGTATTTCTGGAATCGGAACATTCCAGGGGCAGCAGGTTCTATTCGATATCACAGTTGACGCCAAAAACCTCCCTCCGTCCAAGTTGCTGAACCGGGCAAGCGGATCCGGTGACCTCTTCCTGGTCTGCTCTATCATCGATTCGTTTTACGATTCCCTGGAGGATCTCATTGCCCAATGGCTCCTCCCTATGTTGGACGAACTCATCGTGGAAAACCTGTCGCTCGTCACCGCACAATTTGGAGTGCCACTTCCCGACGACTTTGTCTTCCCGAGTGGAATGGATTTTAACGATAACGGATTACGAAGCATCGCGAGGGCAATGATCGACGAAAAACTCAATCCTGTCAGAAACTTCTGCGCCTACTGGCAGCTCCTCCGCCTTCTGGAAATCAGCACCTGCGACGCGGTTGGTTCATGAAAGGAGACTCACGATAATTCAACGCCTTTCGATCAGTGAACGATCCTGTTCTTCATCTTGACGTCGGCCTGTATCACCTTCCGCGGTTGCGAACCGATCGCATCCTTGCTCTCGCCGGAGCCGGAAGCCGAGGCCTTGAGCCAGGTCAAGAAACCGGTAGCGGGTATCGATGTGCGGATCTCTATTTTCGGGAGCAACCTGTTCCGCCGATCCGAGACTAAAATGACCAACACATTCGGAGAAGCGGACTTCCGCTTGGTACCCGGTGCCGCACTAGGCGTAACCGACACTATCACCGAAGTGACGGGCAGCCCAAACAATGGCTCCAGAGCCGTGAACACGTCAGTAATGAATGATCCATCCTTGCCGAAAAACTGTAGGCTCCCTTGGCAAAGCGGGCATCTCAGTATCGCGAACCTGAAATACAGCCTGCGGCCCGCCGCAAACGACAACTTCAACCCAGTCTGCAACAATTCTGAAGTGTAAACCACCGAGAAAATGGTGAAGTTCTGACCGAATCGCATAGCACGCTTGCGGGCTGTCATATCTTCTCATCCCGACCTCATTGGAGCAGGGAAGCATGTACGCTGAGGGGGACGATCCTCATTCCCAACCCCATCAAGGGCCAATAATACAAGTGCCTGCAAGCGGGTATATGGAGGACCGAAAACATAACCCAATCCCCGACCTCCGACTCAATACTGTCTCGCCTCGGTCCGGATAAATGGACTGGCAAAAACTCATCCGAAGAATAATCCCGCACGCCGACAAAATGAAATTTATAGTTAAATCACCGCAGGTTGGAGGCAGCCTAGCGGTCTTCTCTGCGCAACCGATTCATCGTGTATCCCGGGGGGGTCATGGAAGCGGGGACAGGCGACATCACGCAATTGTTGGTACCGCCTGACGACGGGGCGGTGGCACGCGCCCTCGCGGACTTGGAGCTCAAACTCTCCACATGGACCACGGCTGTCGCCGACGTCCAGAATCAATTCCGCCAGAAGGCCATTCAGTTCGCTGATGCCGGCGCCAAGCAGATCCAATCCATAGCGACGGACACTGTCTCCGCGGACCGTCTCGCGTCCGAGCCAATCGAGACTAAGCGGCCTCAAGGGAAGCCAGAGAAACCTGCGGATGATCAATTGAAATTATCTGCCGCCGTCGTGATGGAAGACATTAATGGATCGCCTCTCGAGGACACTGCCTCAGTAAATGAAATCGTCGGAGAACCCGAAAAGATCGAAATTCTTCGGAAGGCAATGTCGTCGGACAACCCTGTCGAACACGCCTCAAAAACAGTGGCTACGCCCGAAGAAAAGAGGGTTGAATGTCCTGAACCGACGAAAGAGGAGGAAGCCCTGCTCGCCGTTCTGGATCAAGAATCATCAGAGGCGATCCTCGAAAAATACCATAAGAGCGGCGGCGAGGAAACCATCGAATGCCTGATTGCCGCACACAACGATTCGCTACTGGCTCCACTTGAGCCGGAGGCTCAAAAGGCGATACGCGTAAAGTATCGTATGCTCCTGGGGCGAAAATCGGTCAAGGAACTGATCGAACAGGTCGAGTCCGAGCCCGAGCAGCAATCTAAATCCTGGTGGGAAAGGGTGAGAGGATGAGTGCGAGCGTGGCAGAAGAGAAAAACAATACGACAATGGATATAGATGTCAATCTTGTTGAACTCAGCGCACTTGGCTCGGAGATCATCGAGGCGATGCAGGCCCTACGCCAATTGCTCGAGGCCAGGGCTGACGCATTAGAGCATTCCCGATCGGCGCTCGAGGCGCATCACGAGCGACTCATCGAGGAAACCCAGGCGTTCGAACAACAGGAGGCCGAGCTGTGCGAACAAATGGAACAGCGTGAGACGGACCTCGACCAGCGGGAGAAGCAATGTCGCAAGATCGAGCAGGAAATCGAGGAACTGAACGAAGTCCGTGCCCGCGAAGAGCAGGAGCTCCAGCGGCAGCGTGGTGAAATAGAAACTCAAATGAGGGAAATCGAGGACGAACGAGCCAAAATCTCTCAATTGGAATCAACCCTGAGTGAGACTGAGGAACGCCTCACTCGAGATCGACAAGAGATCGAACAGCGATCCGAAGAGTTGGAGATCGAGCGAGAACGCCTAGAAACGACTGGTCGGGAACTTGAAGAACGAACGGCGATCTTCCAGGAAGAAACGACCGCCCAACAGGCACAATCTGCCGCTTTGGCAGAAGCCCAGGCAGAACTGGAGCATTGGAGGAAGCAAGTCGACGAAGACCGAGAATCCCTCGAATCCCAGCGTGAAATGATCTCACGCGACTTGGAGGAAAGCCAGTCCCGTAAAACGGAAATGGCGGCACTCGGCGAGCACCTCGCGAATAAAAGCCGAGAGCTGGAACAACGTGAGTCCGAAATCAATACACTCCAACAGGAGTGGGATGCCAAAATGGCCGATTTGAAGTGTGCCCAGTCCAACCTCTCTGAATTGCAGCGGCAATTGAGGGAGGAACTGGAGCGACTTGCAGATTCCAAGAACAATCTGCTGCCGGTGTACGGATTGACGGAGGAAACGCTCGCCGCCGGCGAACCAGCGGACACCGGCGTGCCGGTCGTGGAGGACAAGAAGGCCAGGGAGTCGATCGAAAGATTCCAAAAACTCTGTCGCGACGCAAAGCGGCGGGTCGTCGGGGGCTGAGAAAAAAGCGCCGAGAATGCTCGAGGTGCCGAATTCCAGTCTTGGGCGCAGTGAAGTATTCGCGATAGATCACTGTCGTGGAATGAGGCAAGGAAGCGGGGAAACGAGCCGATTCCAGGATAGGATGCTCGTCCCAGCGCTCGAACCACTCGGGGGGTGAACCATGGCGTTGCAGCTCTTCTCGCGCAAGTCGAATGAGAAGAGATCGAAATCGACTCGTTCACCGATGATCAAACGCCAACCGTTCGTTCCGGCGGACGCCGTCGCGTTGGACTCTGATCCATTGCATCGATGCATACAGCTCGGCCGATTCGGTCACGTACTCACAAATTCTGACGAATGGAAGAACCACCCGGGACTCCAGAAGGCGCGCCAATCCGCGCGGGACTCCATTGATGAACAATTCGCCATTGTCCCCGAGGGGTTTGCATCACTACCCCAGACCATCAACGACTATCCGGGCGCAACCGAAATCACCGTCGAGACCGACCCCTTTCTCCTGGCTCGCCACACTGTGACAAATGAACAGTTTCAGCATTTTGTGGACGCTGGCGCCTATGAACAGCTCGATCTCTGGC
>JBHHUV010000275.1:0-4162 GCA_046754005.1 Phycisphaerae bacterium
GGATCAACTTCCTGCGATGCCGAGACAAAAACTTTCGTCGGCGCCGCAGGCGGAGTGAAGTACCGGTCAATCCAATCCTGTCGTCCATCAGGAAGGTCCGCGCGGGGGGTCCAGCCTGCGAAGGTGGCGATATCCAGGGTGAGATCATCGGCCCGATCGCTTGCCGTATCGCTGCTTTCCACGTCAGTGCTTTCCAGGTCACTGCCGGTGCTCTCAGCCTCGGTGATGCCCGGTGGCGATACGTTTCCGCCTCCGCCGGCCGGACCTGCACCGCAGCCGTACAGCACGACGGCGGCCGTGGCTACGGTAAGGAGTTTGAGGCCGGCAACTATCTTGTGGCAGGTCGCCGACATCGAGTACCCCGTAGCGTGGTGGTGAGACCGAACCAGGCAGCTACAATCCAGCATGACCGCGACTGAACCCGGTATCGTGTCAGGGGAAAGTCCGCACTTTTGGTCGTTGATTCGTGAGTACATGACTGATGCTCCTTCGTTATTAAGTGGTGTCTGAGTTCTCATCCGCCCGGCCCTCCGCCTATGCTCGTATGCTTTGGTGCCGGCCCTTCTCAGAGGAAAGGCGACGTCTATCCCTGAAGCCCTTCAGGATATTTGCATCGGGCGCCGTCGACCGGGGGCGGCCAATGCCGTCAGTGCGGTGAGATGGCCAAAAACAAGCCTGGCGCCCTCAAGAACGGCTCTTATCGGGTGAGACGGCAGTGGCTAAGGGAGGTGGGGAAGCCCACCCGCCGCGGCTTGTGTGGGCGACTTTTCCTGGTAACAATTGGGGCCAAACCGCAGGCCATACAGAGTGCAGCCGTGACCAGAGATCGCCCAATGTCACCGGCAGATCCAGGCGAAAAGCGCCGCGCAGAGCAACCTGCAAAGGTACGGCGCGACTTGGACGCCGTTCTGCCCCTGATGTACAAAGAGCTGCGGGCCCTGGCCGCTGCCTATATGCGACAGGAAAGGCCCAACCACACCTTGCAGCCAACCGCCTTGATCAATGAGGCTTATCTGCGCATCTGCGACCGGGAATCGATCGACTGGTCGGACCGCGGCAGCTTCTTCGCGGCGGCGGCCCAGATGATGCGGAGGCTGCTGGTCGATCACGCCCGGCACAGGGGGCGGCACAAGCGTGGTGGTGGACAGAAACGCGTGCCGTTGGAGGATGTGCTGGCTTTGACCGGTCTGCAGTGGCAGGACCGCTTGGACATCATCTGTTTGGATGAATCCTTGACCCGGCTGGCCCAGGTCAATGAGGAACATGCCCGCATCGTGGAGTTGAGATTCTTTGCCGGCTTGTCGGTCCCGGAAACGGCCTCGGCGATGTGCATATCGGTCAGCAGTGTGGAACGCGGCTGGCGGACTGCTAGGGCTTGGCTTTACAGAGAATTGGAAAAAGGCACGAGAGGCATCAGCGACGGAGTTTCTGATGCCCGATGAACGAATAGCACGTGCCTACGAATTGCTGGAAGCCGCACTGGATCTTGCCACCGGCGAGCGGGCGGCCTTTCTTGATCGATCGTGTGGTGATGATCGAGCTTTACGCGGAGAGGTCGAATCTCTCTTGGCTGCCGATGCGGTTGCTCGGACGTTCCTAGAGCCGCCCACTGCCGCCGATCTTGATTCGGGCCTGGGCCTGGCCGCCGAACGTTTACCCACCGAAATCGGCGGATACCGCATTGAAAGAATCATCGGCTCAGGAGGGATGGGGAGAGTCTACCAAGCTCTGCAGGAAAAACCTCGCCGGACCGTGGCTCTGAAAGTCATGCAGCGGGGCATCACCTCGCGCTCAGCCCAACGACGCTTTGAGTTCGAGTCTCAGACACTTGCTCACCTGCGCCATCCGAACATCGCCCAAGTCTATGAGGCAGGCACCCATGATGAAGACGGCGACGCCGTGCCCTACTTCGTCATGGAGTATATCCCCGACGCGATGCCGATGACCGAGTACGCGGCAAGGAAAATCCTGAACCTCAGACAGCGATTGGAGATTCTTGTTCAGGTCTGCGATGCCGTGCATCACGGCCACCAGAAGGGCATCATTCACCGCGATCTCAAGCCGGCCAACATCTTGGTGGATCCGGCAGGACGACCAAGAATCATCGACTTTGGTGTGGCCCGTGGAACGGACGCCGATCTTGCTCAGACAACCTTGAATACGGGCGTGGGCATGCTTGTGGGCACGCTGCAATACATGAGCCCCGAGCAGTGCCTCGGTGACCCCAACAATATCGACACGCGAAGCGACGTGTATGCACTTGGTGTGGTGCTCTACGAGCTGTTGTGCGGACATCTCCCCTACGACCTTTCCCGTGTGCACGTGGCCGAGGCGACGCGGATAATTCGTGAACGTGAGCCGATGCGCCCGAGCACGGCCAACCAGAGGCTCCCTAACGATCTGGAGACCATTGCCCTCAAAGCGCTTCAGAAGGATCGTGATCGGCGATATCGGTCGGCCGCCGAATTGGGTGACGACATCAAACATTTCCTCAACCGCGAGCCGATCCTGGCACGCCCCTCAAGCTTCGCCTACCAGCTCAGCGTGTTTGCTCGTCGAAACCGCGCAGCGGTGATTGCCGCGTTGGTGATGGCCATATCGTTGGTCGCCGCGACGGCAATCTCAATTGGATTCGCCCTCCGCGAGACGGAGCAGAGAGAGTTGGCCGAAATTGCCAGGCATGAGGCCGAGGTGAACGCTCAGCTTGCGGCCGAGAGTGCCGCGGAAGCAACCCGTCAAGCCAACACGGCCACTGCAATTAACAGCTTTCTGGAGGATGATCTGCTCTCCGCAGGTGATCCTATGAACGAATCCAACCGCGACATCACGGTGCGCGAGGTCATGGATCAAGCATCGCAAAAGATCGAAGGCAAATTCCCGGATGATCCGTTAGTCGAGGCTGGTGTGCGAAAGGCGCTGGGTTTGGCTTACAAGAATCTGGGTGAGTTTGCGGTGGCCGAATCGCATCTTGAGCGGTCGCTCGAATTGACGACTCGACACAGCCCGGCAGAAACAGGGACTGCTATTGATATCAGAAGTGACTTGGCGATTCTGTACTTGGAGCAGGGTCGGGTCCAAGAATCCGAGAAGACGCTCACCGAGAACCTTGAACGCCTGCGGATCGCGTTCGGAGAGAATGATAAACGTTCGCTGCTTTGCTTGTCTGATCTGGGGTATTTGTACTATCAGCAAATGAAGTACCAAGAGGCTGAAGAAGCGCTCACTGCTGCGCTGAGTGGCCTGAGGCGGGTAGCAGGTGACGGGGCGAGATCCACGCGGGTTACGATGGGCAATCTGGCAGCGGTTTACAAGGACCAGGGTCGCCTTATCGAGGCGCTGGCTCTATCCGAAGAAGTGATTCAACAAGACTCTGATTCACTCGGTGATCGGCACCCCAACACGATGAACAGCATGCACAATTTGGCCAGCATTTACGAGAGCTTGGAACGCTTTTCCGAGGCGGAAGCGCTCTATACCCGGACACTCAATCTTCAACAGGAAGTCCTCGGCGATGAGCATCCGTTGGCCTTGAACACGATGAGCAATCTTGCCTTTCTGTACGGGGCCATGCAACGCGCCGCGGAATCGGAAGAACTGTACATCAAAGTGCTGGAGGCACGCAGACGCGTACTGGGAGAATCGCATCCGGATACTCTGATTTCCATGAACAACCTTGCCGGTGCGATGAGGGATGGGCAGCGATGGGATCAAGCTGAATCGTTGCTGAACCGTGCTACTTCTCTCGCAGAGAGCACCCTCCCAGCCGATCATCCCTATATCGCGATCTTCAGGGCGGCTTGGGGCCAGTGCTTGATGAAGCTACAGCGTCTGAAAGAAGCGGAAGTACAACTGACCCGCAGCTACGAGCAAATGGCTCGCGTTTTTGGCCCGAGTCACTTCCGAACGGTGATCGTCATCGAATACCTCATCGAGCTCCATCGATTGCTCGAAGACAATGCCAATGCCGAACACTATGAGGCCTTACTGACTGACGCGACGGAACCAACGGAATGATGCCATGGCCATGTTCACACGAGTTGAATCGGCGCCATTGCAGCCCAGCCAAAACAATCGGCCCTGCTTCTGACGCCAGAAGCAGGGCCGGTTTCTTGTTGGGTTTCCATCCCGGTCGCGATAGCGCCCCGGGCGGTTGGTGGTCCTT
>JBHHUV010000276.1:0-4154 GCA_046754005.1 Phycisphaerae bacterium
CCTTGATATCGCCATTAACGAACACATTGCCGCTCCACGTGGTGTTCGTGCTCACTGTACCGGATTTCCACGTATCCTGGCCCTTGGCGACATACATGCGCCCGACGTGGATTTGATTTGTAAACTCGCCAGCAAATCCCCAGTTGTCGTAACCACCAAAAACGAGATCGTCGAAGCCATCGGTCGCATCCAAATCGAAAAACCGAATCGTTACACATTTGGACGCAGGCTGATCCACGTACTTGATGATCTTGGTTTCGGGGTTGTCCTGAAGCACCGTCTTGAGATCCACGGTGTCTTCCCACGCCGCTTGTGACTGCCCGAAAAACACCCAAGCTTCCCCTTGGCCTGAAATACCGAGTTCGTTTTTCCCGTCGTTGTCTAAATCGTGGTTGCCGGCGAAGTGACCTCCTAACTGATCATCCTTGCCTTCGCCAAGAATGAGGACGTCTACGTCAGCCGCGTTGCTGACATCCCGGATTCGATCCGCCGTAAGAAGGTTACTTTTCGTATCTCCGAAAATGATGTATGCCTCTCCTCGTTCGGAGATCGATCCGGGGGCGGCGAGGGGTGCTCCCACGATCAGATCCTCCCGGAGAGGGGTTTCACCGGCGTCCGCATCGACGAATGCTATACCGGCTCCCAACCCCGCTTTGGAGTTGTTCTTGATTACGAGATCCGGGGCATCGAGGTTAGTACTCGGAGCGTTGCTGAGATCAATCGTGTTACCGGGTTTCAGCTTGGGGGAAAAGACGTCCCCAAAGATCACGTAAACAGCCCCGGAGTCCGACCTGGCGTGGCCGGCCCCGATGGCCAGGTCGTTCTCGCCATCCGCGTTCCAATCCCCAATGGCCAAATCGGTTATTTCGTAGCCTCCATCGTGCGCGTTAAATCCGTCGTGCGCGTCGTGCCGGTTCGGAAGTTCTGTCACCCCGATACGTGAGGAATCCGGGTCGGAGGAACCCGACGGACCGTAGATGATGGACATATAGGCAGTGCTATCGGTGCTCAAAGTGTCCAGACGGACAGTCTGGGGTAGACTAGCGTTCGCATAGAAGATGTATATCTCTCCGGCAGCCTCGACAGTGTCTGCAGGCCCATCCGCGAATGGCGCGGCAACGACAATATCCTCGTTGCCATCCATGTCCAGGTCCCCCACAGCTACCCCGAACCCGAATCCATCCCCTACGTCCCGCCCTCGGAAGAAGTGTGCGAGCGAGGCAAAGGTGGCTGAGTCAGCCAAGTCTATGGTAGCAGGAAATAATGTCTGCTTTCCGTGAATTACATATACCTCTCCTCGCTCGCTCGCGAGATCTGCTTGAGGAGCACCCGCGACAAGATCGTCAAAGTGCGAGGCGCCTTCAGAATTGAAATTCACGTTTCCAGCAGCCGCCCAATACAGCTTGTCCCCCGGTTGCCTCCCACGGACCATGAGCTCCGGTTGATCAATGCTGAACTCGATATCGTGTCCTTTGGTAAGCAATTCCTGACCATCGACCACAATAATGGCCCCTTGGTTTTCGTCTAGGAACGGATATTCCCAGCAGGTATCGCAGTCAACCGTATCTACAATTGTCCAATCCAATGAATCCCAGTAGGCCCAGTGGTTTTGTCCGTGCGCACCCGCGAAGCCACAAACGACTAGCGTGTCGGAGACGCCCAAGCTTTCTGCTCGAATTCCCACCCAACTGCCGGCGCAGGTTTGGGAAAACCGGGATGGTGCGCCGCCGGGCGAGGGATCATCCCACTTCTGCCCCGTGATCACATCGTCTTTGCCGTCCCCGTCGAGGTCTCCTACTGCCACTGCTTCCGCAATAAAGTCACTTCGAACCGCACCATAAAAGACATGATCGACGCCTCGCTGCGGTGTGAGTGTCGATCGAGACGTAAGCGCCAGCGCGATGCAGCCCAAAACAAACATCGTGACCACAAGGTATCTCGCATTCATTGCGGTTCCCCCTTTGTTTTCAACGGACTTGTCGTCTGCTGTGGCCGATAGACGGCCATGGTTCTTCGATAACCAGCGTGCCGGTTCAACAGCTGGAAGAGCGGATTTTGTTGAATCAGGTAATAAGCGTTTCCCACGGTATCCTCCGCCAGGATCTGCTGGACCAACCGGGCGGCCTGATCAAAGTGCCCGAGTTGGATCCAGGTCATGGCCAAGTGGTAAAGAGCCACCATGTCGTTTGGATCGTGGTCCAACACTTTGAGATAGCACCGGGTGGCCTCCCAAAAACGCCCTTGCTTTAGTAGGGCGGTTCCCAGATTCCCGTAGGCCTGCCCTCGATCGGGTTGGATAGATAAAACGGAGCGATAGAGACGCTCCGCCTCAAGCCATGACCCAGCTTCCAACAGCCGGTCCGCTTCGGATAGGAATCGATCGCACGTGCGGCTGGCCATGTCGTGGAAATCGTCGAGATAAAACGTGAAGGGCCGAAAGAATCTGGCGCTCCGGGCGCCAGCGGAGTACGCTCCCTGCGTGCCTTCGTAGTCGCCTGCTTCAAGCGCCCTCCGGCCTTGGTCCAATGCTCGGGCGCCAACGCCCTGTCCTACCATACCCAAGACTAGAAATACGCCGGCAGCACCAGCCGACCACCGGGCTGTCCGTGTAGAGAAACCCCTGGCCCATGCGGCCGGGATGAAACGGGAAGGCCTAATGGCCACAACGATGGCGGCTCCTACCCCCAAGCCCATGGCAACGGCAAGAAAATCCCCGTACTCGCGGCCGCGATAGAGAAACAACCCGGCCATGGCCGTTGTAAGCAGCATGGCCTCGGCCCACAACGGCTGGGACGAACCGGTTGCAACTCGCTCGAAGCCACGACTCCACGCCTTGCGTGTCGGCTTCAGGGCCAGCGCCCCTTCCGGACACGCGCCAACACAGTCCCCGCAGTTCATGCAACCCAGGTCATGGATGACACCGAACTTTTGGACCTCATGCTTGATCGGTACCCCCGTGGGGCACACACTCGTACACTGGCCGCACCCGCTACAGTCACCCAACCTCACCACCCGCAGCGGGGAAAGCGCGTGAAAGAGTTTTAGGAAAAGGCCGTAGGGGCATACGTAGCGGCAAAAGGCGCGGCTGCCGAAGAGGACCGTGAGCACGACTACGTCTACAAGTAGGATGAGAAGTACGCCTTTCACCCCGGGCAGTAGGTGCCACACCTCTGGATACGCGATGTCGACCGTCACCTCTCTTGGAATCCCGGAGTGGCGCCACCAGGCAAGGATGGGGTAGAGGAGGGTAACGGCAAAAAGAACGGGTGGAAGGATCCACTCGAGCCGACTCCTTCGAAACGGCAGACGAATCTTGAGCGTATCGAACAAGCGGACCAGCAAATCCTGGAACAAGGCAAAATGGCAACCCCATCCGCAGAATATCCGTCCCAGGAGGAGGGTCAGCAGAATGAGAATCCCCAGAAAAACGGTGCCCGCAGTGATCTGCCCCTTGCCGGCAAAGGTTGCTAGACCGAAGAAGTCAACGCAGCCCACGGAGCGTTGACCCAGCATGTAATAGACATAGATGTGGTAGATGATGACTGTGTTCACGAGCGCCAGGAACACCAGCCGAATTTTTGGAATGTGTCTCGCGCGGATCTGTCGCACGTGATCCTCCGAAGACTCGTGCGGAGCAAATGTCCTTGAAGGCGAGTGGGGGGGGCGAAGAGGGGCAGATCCTACTCGAACGGCTGACAATTGTCAACTATTAACTGTAGTGTCAACTCTTGTTGACACTGTAAAGAATGCTTTACAATTAGTCTGAAGCGACAAACTTAGAGAAGGTTATGCTGACCACCTCAACAGAATTGTCGCCGTTGTCAAACAAGTTTGACACTATTCTTTCTTCTCTTAAAGAAGACCCCCGCCAAACCAGGTGCGGTTATGCCGCTGGTGAACTGCGAAACATGGTTGACATTCTCGAGCCCCTCACCTAGAATCAATCTATGTTATTGCCTCACTGAGTAACCTCGAAGTGTAGGAGACTGTCGGACCCACCTGCTAACACGCCCGCTCACTTGGTACTCTCACGACGTACGTACGACTCCGCGCTATCGCGTGGAAGGGCAGGTCGGTCATGTCCTTTGCTATCCAAATAAACCCTAAGCCCCATCGCGCCGCCGCTTGCAGGGCTGGGAGGCTCGCGCTCGCCC
>JBHHUV010000277.1:0-4126 GCA_046754005.1 Phycisphaerae bacterium
CTGTGCGAATGGTTCAGAGAAATGGTCGTATAAATAGGCTCGGAAGTTTGTTCGATGAAGTAGTGGTAGAAAACTACATCCCAGGTGACGATCTCGAGGAATTTCTTGGTCTTATGCAAAAAATCAATAGAAAAATTGAATTGATTAAACACGCAATTGGTACAGACTCATCGATTTTTGGAGAGAAAATTGATCCTCGTAGTTACACAAACCTATACGAAGACGGAAGTCTATTGGGAGGGCTCGGACTCAGACGGCGACGGCAACGGCATCTATCGCAAGAGCAAAAAGGCGGAAAACACACCCGGTTGGAACGCCTACATCATTGGCCTCCCATGATAGGCCCATTGCCCACCCTTTCTTTTCAGAAAGGATTGGGCACCCATGCAAAGAGTAAAACATGGAAAGGGATTCCCATGGGAGTGGGACCGAGAAAGGATTCTCGGTCCAGCACGTCGTTTTGTCGTTGGATGTTTCTGTTGTTTGTATTTTGACTTTTTGACGTTTCGACGTTTCCCCTACCCTGCCAGCAACGCCGCCACCATGCCGGGCATGTCGCCCACGTCCAGGCCGTTCATCCCGTCGAAATCGCCGTGGCATTCCTGTGCGGGTGTCGCCCCGTTGATGACCGCATCCACGAACGCGCCGATGTCACGCCCATCAGTCGATCCGTTGCCGGTGATGTCGCCATCGGCCCCGGGACAGGGCGGGGCGCAGGCATCCGGACAGATCGTTCCCTGACCGGCCCAGGTGTTGCCGAAGGCCTCACATGTCGACTGCACCTGATCGGCCAGACAGCCCCCTGCGGCGAGGCAGCAGGCCCCGATCGGCTGTGGGCATGAAACCTGCGCACAGAGCGTGCCATCCCCCTGAAAGGCACCGCCGACGGCCGTGCACTCCGCGATTCGAAGGCCGTCGGTGCAGGAACCATCGGGCAGGCAGCAGGCGCCGACCGGGCAGACATCGCCGGCTGCACCAACGCAGGTGGTGCCCAGTCCCTGCGGGGTTCCGCCGAGCTGGATGCAATTCGAGGCATCCTCGCTGATGCAAAACGTGGAGGGTGCGGGCACACAACAGGCCCCGATACAGGGCTGATTCGAACACAGGGAGCCGTCACCCGCATATTCCCCGCCCAACGCATCACACGCGGGCTGAAGCGCGACATCCTGACAGGTGCCGTCGAGGAAGCAGCACGCGCCGGTCGTCGGGCAGGTAAACGTCTGGCAACTCGTCGCCGGTCCCTGCCACGAGCCGCCGGCACTCTGGCAGGCGGCAAGATCGAGATCGGAACAGGCCCCGGCCTGGAAACAGCAGGCCCCGGAGCACCCGGCGATCAGACAGGTCTGGCCGTCTCCCTTATAGGCCCCGCCGATCGCATCGCACGAGGTTTGAGTCTGGTTGTCCTGGCAGGTTCCGTCCGCGAGGCAACAGGCCCCGGCGCAGGGGTTGGGATCGTTACCGATCCCCGTCCCACATGGAACTGCGACACCCTGGAAGACACCGCCCGCCGCCGTGCAGGCGGCCTCGTCGCCCAAGATTGAGCAACTCGCCCCCGTGCAGCAGGCCCCGTCGCAACTGGTCGCGAGGCAGGGAACCGCATCGCCCAGATAGGTTCCGCCGATGGTCTCACAATCGACCTGGCTGAGCTGCTCGTTGCACCCGCCGCCGGCGAGGCAGCAGGCCCCGGTCGGGGCCACACAGAATGGTGTGTAGGTGGCGCGAATGTTCCAGTCTCCCGAGGGCCGGAATGCACCGAGATTCGCGAAGGTATGCCAGCCGCCCGGGCAGGCGCCGCCAACGCCGAAGGGATCGCAACCGTCCAGACAGCGGAGATGGTTGCCAGTTAGCGAATCCGGCGGCGGCGTGATCGTATCGGTCGTCGGGAAGGCATTCGACGCGGTCGGGGGTGGACAACACATGGCCGGTGTGAAGCAGGTTCCGAGGATGCAGTTGCAGTCGGCAACGGGCGGATTGTTGTGGGCATCGATGCGAAAGCCAACGCTGAAGGTGTTGGAGCCGTCATTCTGGACGACAATGGGGGGATCAGCCGGATCGACGCTGACTTGGATGAGGGCTCCCTCCGTGCCCGGACCGAGCGTGACTGGAAGCAGCGTGATGCCGTCTGAACTGAACGTGACGATCGGGATGTTGGCATCCGAGGGCGTCCCCTCCCAGACCATGACCGACCATTGGGTTGTCGTCACGACAGTGGCGTTGGAGGTGGCGAAAATGGTCTCCATCAGGTCGACGGTGATGGGAAACTCGGCGGGATCGAGCACATAGGACGCGGCCAGGATCTCGTTCTCCACAAACCCGGCCTGAACCACAAACTGGCCGCCGGTGAAATCGGCCGACGAATGGGTGAGCACCACGGGTGGACAGACGCCACCCCGCGGCGCACCGCCCGGGGTACCGGGCGGATCGATCTCCTGCTGGAGGGTTTCGCCCGTCCGGGGATTCATTCGGATCAGCCGGAAGGAATCGAATCGGGTGGGCAACTCGATGGGTTCACCAGGAACCCGTGCATTTGCGCCGGCGATGGCCAGGCTCGCGGGATTCGTCGGCGTCTGGGCGGAGACCGATGACGCGATTGCCGGCAGGCAGGACACGATCCCCAATACCGTAGAATGGATCCACAACCCCCGTCGAAGTCTGTACCGCATGTCTATCCTCCCTCGTTACTCCGACGGCCCTGTCGTCCGTCGCTGGCATCCATGGGCTCGCTTGATTCAAAAAGGTGGGCTCTGTCGTCTCGCCCCCCCTGCAAGTCGGTCGGATAAGGAGTGACAAGCCGCCCTCGCCTTACCCTATTATCCCCGGATCGATGGGTAAATTCAAATAAAACTCAACGGAGACTATGAGTCTGTTCGCCACTGCCCTTGGAGATCGTGCCTTGGCAGTGCCACCCTTGGATAGTGCCACCCTTGAAAGTGGTCCAACGTGGACCGTTTCATTACGGGTGAGGCTCTGACGAGGCCCCTTTCAAGCACTCTCTTACAGGATGCCCGCGCCAAAACCATCTTCATCCGGATTTGATGTGGGTGACTCTACCGGCGTGGGTTCCGATGGCGGTGCTTCAAACCGCTCCGGCTCCGGCTGTGCTTCCGGCTCTGATTCCATGGCTTCAGGTTGCTCCGAATCAGGCTCAACCTCGGTGAAATCGCTACTCCGGCCACCTCGATCCCTTGACTCCCTTCTGGAGGAGTCGCTCTTGTTCTTAACCGATACCTTGAGTTCGGCGATGAGTTGATTATAGTCCATGGTCTCATCTGAATCGTCCCCGTCGAGACCGACATCGAACCCATCGCTCGATTCCTCTTTCTTTTCGTCGCTGGATTGGGGTTGGTCGTCGGGTCGATCGTCGTATGGGGTTTGGTCGTCGAGTTGATCGCTGTATGGAGACTGGTCGTCGGGCTGATCGTCGGGCAGTCCGACGCGCTCGACTTCCTCGGTAAAGGCCTCGATGACGGCCGCCTGAATCTGTTCGCGGCATTCGGCGTTGATCGGGTGGGCCACGTCGGCGTGCAGCTTGACACGCCCCTGAGCGTCGCGCGGGGCACGGTTTTCGTTGAGTTTGCCGCCGCACTCATTGCAAAACCGGGCCCGCAGGTGGTTCTTGTTGCCGCACTTCGAGCACCGATCCGAAAGCTTCCGAGACGGCATGGCGACGAACGGGCCGTCGGCCCCGTCGATTACCTTGAGATCGCGGATGACGAAGGCGTCGTCAAGCGTCACGCTACAAAAGGCGCGAAGCCGTTCGGTTCCGTCGCTGACCATCTTGACTCTGACCTCGGTGATGTTCATCCATCAGTCTCCCACGCGATTTCAACTCGTCATCGCCCATGACCCACGATCTTGTACACAACGTCGAGTAACATCCAATACATGGGGAGCATCGGCCTCCCGTCGGTCGTCAAATAAACGACATATCAGCGTCTCAACACTGACGACAGACACGCTCAGCACACCGCCACCACATGAATCATCACATCCGGTTGCACCAACCCACGCGCCGCGCGGCGCCACGCATCGGCATACGACTCATCATCGAATAACGTAAACAGGGTACTCCCACTCCCCGTCATTCGCACCGGACATCCCTCCAGGCCATCCAATACCGAATGAA
>JBHHUV010000278.1:0-4079 GCA_046754005.1 Phycisphaerae bacterium
GATGTAAGACAAGTTGGCATCATCGTGCGTTGATGGTTCGCTGCCATGTTCTGGATAGACGCTCTGTCGTGCGTCATGATGCCCTGGTTTTTCATCATCCACGGCATCATGGCCTCTCATGAATGCAAAGCGCCGATGCATCCGGTCGATTCATCCAATGGATGGACTTCCTTCCCGACAACGATTGAATCATTCTTCTGGGAGCAATGTGGGGGGGCGAACAATCGTGAAAAAAAATAAATTTTTTCAGATCAACTCGGTGGATGCGCTATTTTGATTTCAGGAACATCCCACCCTCGGGGTTCGACAAGTCCGTGCACATCATCACCAAACCACTTGCTGCGCCTCAAACACCGGCCCATCCCTACAACAAAGCGCATAGCGCCAACCCGACTCATCACGTTCATGGCCGAGGCGAACAACGCATGACTGACACGTTCCCATCCCGCATGCCATCACACGCTCCATGGCCAGCTCACAAAAAATACCGCGATCGATGCAGACCTCACTCACCCTTCGAAGCATTGGTTGCGGTCCGCATGCATACACACAGAGCCCCCCAGCATCATTCAAGTGGGTAATATGTCGCAACATGCAATCCGCTACATTGCCCTGCATCCCACAGGAACCATCATCCGTCGTGATGGCTGACGAGATTCCATGACGTGCAAATTCCTCGATGCAATGCGTGTATTCGCCCGTCGCAGAGGGCTCCGAAATGAGTGTGACCGGTAGGTCTTGGCGTTGTTTCACACCGTAAATCGACGTGCAGGAGATCGTCCGCTTGCGCAAAACCTCGCCCCACCAACGAATCGGCGGCAGCCCGACGCCTCCGGCAATCAAAAGCGCGGAATGATGTTTCGGTGGGATCGTAAAACCGTTTCCCAACGGTCCGAGGATCGACACCCGCGCGCCTGGAGATAATGCATTCAGCCAGGAAGTGCCGGTTCCGACCACACGACCGATGATATCAATCTCGCTTCGATTCCCCGTTCGGCTCAGTCCGGCAATACTGAAAGGTCTGCGAAGAATGGAAGGGCGTGTCGTCACCCGATTCGTTTCCTTCGAAGAAAAAGATCGGCAGTCATGAGAATCATCCGTGGGAATAGATTTCGAGAACGACGCATGATGACAACGAATTTGAAGAAATTGACCCGGTTGTGCCTCGGGATAATCATCCACCACAAAACGGATTTCAAAATGATCAGGACACAAGATCCGCCGACGCGACACGCGCGCCTCAAATAGTCCATGTTCACGCGATGGAACTCTCATGCGATGGATGCTAGCAAGCACGGAAGGGTTCGCAAAGGAAAGGCGAAATGAAACAGGATCGCATGTGTAAAAACGAAAAGACGCGGTAAAAAAAGAACCTCCGGACCAGCACATAAAGCCCTGATCCGGAGGAGCGCCACGGCTGAAGTAGCCGATGATCGTGGCGAATCGCTTCAAACAAAGGATGTCGAATCCACACCGACATCGGTAGGCACTGTATCACCCCCCAATCTGCCTGTCAACGAGACGAAGTATTTTTTTTTATATACGAGACATCCTGTAACTTATTATTTCACAAGTCGTTATGTCTTCTCACAGATCGAGAATCACAAGTCTTGATGGGTTATGAACATGGGATCGAAACCCTCGAAAAATCCAACAATCCTGTCAAATTGCGGAAAATTACTCAATCACGACAATCCCACGTGCTTCCATATAATCACCCCGCGGCAAGGCAGCCGCGTAGGATGGGGCAACGACCCATCTGTTGATCCGGCAATCAAGCGGCATCTCCCGAACCTAGAATCCGAACAACGAGCCATGGGCTTCAGCCCGTGCGGCCTACAGCTACATAGGATGGGTCATCAGCTTCCAGCCGGGCATTTTGTTGTTTGCCCCCGACTTCAGTCGGTGGGTAGACGCCATTCACAATAATGCCTCAGCCGGCTTCAACCGGACTTTCATGACACAAATCACGGCGAACCGTTCCAAACAAGCCCCGTTCACGAGGCTTTCCCGCTGAATGCGGGCTTCAGGCCGTCCCCTGGGCCGGTGAAACGCACCGCCTATTCATTCAGCCCGTTTCAATGCGCTTCCACAAAATGAGATACTGGATACTGGCAAAGCACCGTCCACCACAATCCCAACCGCTTGAATCATGGAACAACCCCACGTATTCTCGGCTACATGACAGAATCGTCAGATTCCATGCCGGCTTCAGGTGGACGGTTTTTTGGTTTGCCACCGGCTTCGGCCGGGCTTTCACAACGCGACGCCGGCGAGATCGGACCGATGGCCCGCCTGATCTGTCACGCAAACCGTATTCTCCGAATACAGTGCCTCCGATTCCCCGTGTCGCAGGCTCAAAAACCTGCGCCCCACACCGGTCGAAAGCCGATCCCACAACAATGTTCCAAGGCACGCTTGATTAAATTGAAAATGGTTTCCGAAGCGATGAGTTCCCATACCCATGTTTGACGCCCTGTCCGATCGATTCAATGACGTCTTCCGAAGGCTCCGCGGCCGTGGGAAAATCACCGAGGACAATGTCCGCGAGGTTATGCGCGAGGTCCGCACGGCCCTGCTGGAGGCGGACGTTCACCTCGAAGTCGTCAAGTCATTCACCAAAACAGTCACCGAAAAGGCCATCGGCGCCGAGATCATCAAGACCCTCCAACCCGATCAGGTCATGGTCAAGATCGTCCATGACGAACTCATCGGCCTCATGGGGCCGGTCGATTCGCGGATTCCCTGGGTCTCCACACCCCCGACGATCATCCTCATGGCGGGCCTTCAAGGTTCAGGTAAGACCACGACCTGCGCCAAGCTCGCCAAGTATTGCCTCGACAAGGGTAAGAAACCTCTCCTCGTCGCCGCCGACCTCAAGCGACCCGCTGCGATCGATCAGCTCGAAGTCCTCGGCGAACAACTCGGCGTCGACGTTTACACCGAGCGCAACCACCAGAACGCGGTCAAGGTCTGCCGCAACGGCGTCACCGCCGGTCAACGCAAAATGCACGACGTCGTCATCCTCGACACAGCCGGCCGCCTGGCCATCGACGAGGAGATGATGACCGAGGTGGCCAACATCGCCGGGGCCGTCACGCCGCACCAGATCTACCTCGTCCTCGACGCGATGACCGGTCAGGACGCCGTCAACACCGCCAAGCATTTCAACGAGCGGCTGGAACTCGACGGCGTCATCATGACCAAGTTCGATTCCGACACCCGAGGCGGGGCGATCCTCTCCGTCAAGAGCATCACCGACAAGCCGCTCAAGTTCATCGGCGTTGGCGAAAAACTCGACCGGCTGGAGGAGTTTCACCCCGAGCGCATGGCCGGTCGCATCCTCGGCATGGGAGACATTGTCTCCCTCGTCGAACACGCCCAGCAGCAGGTTGACGTCGAAGAGGCCGCCCGGCTCGAAAAAAAGATGCAGAAAGGCAGCCTCACGCTCGACGACTTCATCGGCCAGATGGAAAAGGTCATGGGCGGCCGGTCGCTGAAGGACATGCTCAAGATGATCCCCGGCGTAGGCGGCATGATGCGCCAGGCCGACATGGAGATCGACGAGGGCGAGATCACGCGGATGAAGGCGATCGTCTCTTCGATGACACCGAGGGAAAAGGCGAATCCAAAGATCCTCGACGCCTCCCGCCGCCGCCGCATCGCCCGAGGCTGCGGAGCCGGGACCGAAGACGTCAGCGGCCTGTGCAAGCAGTTCCTCCAGATGCGCGAGATGATGAAGCAGATGGCGGGCATGTCGATGGGCGACCGAATGAAATTCGGCTCCCAGTTTGCGCAGATGTCGATGGCGGGGGGGAAAATGCCCAACCTCAAATCCAAAACCCGCCCCAAACGCCAGGTCCACCGAAAAGACCGGCGAAAGGCACGCAAGCGGAAGAGCCGGTAGGCGACCGGTGTGCCACTGCTTCAAGCAGTGCAAATCGCACGTGTGCCACTGTTTCAAGCAGTGCCTCCCACCCGAAAGGTCTCCCCCCTCCTCACTGCTTCAAGCAGTGGCACACTGCGGAAATCCTACTTGAAGCAGAGACATACTTCGGTCCCGGCTACCGATTCGATTC
>JBHHUV010000279.1:0-4067 GCA_046754005.1 Phycisphaerae bacterium
GAAGGTCAGACCGCCGAGCGCCGCCTGGGTGTCGGTTGACAGGATCACCGTGTTCTGTTGCCCCTGGGCTACTTCGGGACTCAAAACAAACCACACGGAAAGTAGCGCCGCGATAACGGCACCCTGCCGGCAAGTGCGTTGTTTCAGGGAGCCAGGCAATAGAGCGATCATTGTTCTAAAGCATAGATACACATTCCTCACTGTTCAATACAAATCCCGGAAACCTCATGGCGAACGGCGTTCACCACTGAATTCGCAGCCCGATGATAAGCCGATAGTCGATTTCCGGACCGGCGAGGTTTTGGATCACGGGCAGTTGGACGGAGGCTTCGAGAACCCAATCCTCGGTGATGAATTGCAGCCCGGGGGAGAGAAACACCTCGTGCGAACCGTTGTTGGTGTAACGGCCGTTAAGCTCGCCGACGAGGTCAAACTCCCAGGCGTTCTCTTTCTGATAGACGGCCGGGAAGATCCGATGTGAATAGGCCACGTCATATCGAAGCGTGTCATGTCGAAACTCGCCGCCGCCGGTGTTGAACTGGTAGATCAGGTCGGCGTCGAACCGGCCCCGGTCACGCCTGGCCGAGAAGACCGTGCCAACGATGGGGTCGTAGCTGTCGCTCGTGAAATCCGAATCACCGCTGCGCAGGTTTATCCCACCGATGGCGGCCCAACGATACGTCTCCTTTGGGCCGGGATCATCCTGCCAGAATCGAACCTTCCCCAGAAATGTAATGTCGCCTATTCCGTCGTGTGCCACTTCAAAACGGCCAAACCGCGAGTCGAAGACGTCTGACTGGCGATTCATGTAGGGAACATTGATAAACAGCGCCACGTCTTCGGTGACGCCGTAGACATAGGTCCCCTTGACGGTGGACGCGTTCAAGTGAAGAAGACGATCGCGTGCGCCGGCTTCGCTGTAAATGTATTGCAGCCTGAGAATGCTGCCGCCCCGATGTGGCGTCAAAGCCACATCCGTATTGATCGGTCCGGCGAGTGAGGGCGCATCGGCCCAAGTCGCGGCAACGAGGGAGGCAATGACCGAGAAGATGCCGCGAATGGATCCGGAGGGGCGTCTCATCTATCCGCCGCCCAAACCCAGAAAGGCCTTCAGAAACGCGCTGACGAGCGTGGAGATCGTCGCATTCGCCACCGACGTGCCGACGAAGAAGCCCGGATTGGGGCCGAGACAGCCGGACAGCTCGAAGACGGCCACACCGGGAATGATCAGTCGCAACCAGCGATGCAGTCGAATCAATTTCATGAAA
Organism: Phycisphaerae bacterium; assembly: GCA_046754005.1. Taxonomy (GTDB): domain Bacteria; phylum Planctomycetota; class Phycisphaerae; order UBA1845; family UTPLA1; genus CAYXGR01. The sequence goes on from JBHHUV010000279.1 coordinate 1,269, forward strand.
CCATATCCTGAATGAGAAGTGCCTATTTCTTCGGGCCTGTGTACACCTCGCCGCCGGCCTCGATTCGAACCGGCGTGAATCCACCCTGTTTGATCGCTTTCCAGAGGATCGGTGACGAGACGGCGACGCCGGGTTCGAACAACACCGCCCCTCGACCGATATTCAGATCGAATTCAAACTGACGGACTCCCTCAATGCGCTCGACCGAGCGCTTCACCCTCTGGGCTCAGAACGGTCACGAGACCCCACGGATGTGAATCACCGCGTCCGGAGATTCGAAGGCCTGCGCACTGCTCAACCGCTCGGTTGACGCTTGGTTCACACAGCCCGGCGAGGAGCCTAGGGTAACAGCGAGGCTGGCGAAGATGAGGGCCGTGATCGGCTTCATGGAGATGCTCCGTTGAGTTGTACCTGGTAGCCCGCAGCCTTGACCGCTTCGATAATCTCTTCCGGCGGGACTGGTTTGGTGGGATCGTATCGAACGACGGCGGTCCGTGTCAAGTAATCAACATTCGCGATGATGGCACCGGGCAGTTTCGACAGGGCGTTTTTCAGGTTTACAGCGCAGCCTTCGCAGGTCATGCCTTCGATATGGAATGCCGCAACGGCGAGACCGGCATCATCGCCGCTTGCGCTTGGCGGAGGTGACGAGCCGAAGATGTAGCCGACATAATTAGACTCTTATTCCGAGACTTCTATGCGTTTTGCGCGCATCTTGTCAGGGTTCTGTTTGGTTGCGGCCGAAGGCAGCTTTGGGATTGTGTCAGGGGCTGGAGAAATTCGATCAGTTGTCCATCTGATTTGGAAAACCGTCGGCAGTCTTGTCATGATCGCAATCGTTGCCGATTCTGTCTCCGTCGGTGTCGATCTGGTCCGGATCAGGGACCGACTGGCAGTTGTTTTCGCAGCCGACATTGTTGCCCCCGGTGCACGGAACATCACCAACCACTCCAGGCTGGCCGGACAATCCTTCGTCTTCCCCCGGGGGATTCATGCGCCCACTATTCCGATCATTCGAAGTTCTACGGTCGGGTTCTGTATGGAAATTGTGCCTTGGGCTCGGGAAAGGCGTACACACATTCGGCGGACTTTGTGAAGAAATAACGGCGACGATTGCCACTGGTCTTACACTGTGGCTGGTTGCAACTCCATGGCGTTGAGGCGCGTTGTATGGCGCTTCTCCGAGGACTTGTAACCTCCTTGAAATCCGGAGGATTCGGCGTTATAAGCTGCGTGCTTGGCTGAGGTTGTGGAAGCTTGCGTGCAGAGGCATCGGCGGATTTCGGATCAGAGGGTTGGGGGTTCGAGTCCTCCCGGGCGCGGTTTTGACTCCTGTAGCATTGAAGGAGACAAGGGGCCAGGCTATTTTATAGATTCGAATGTCTTTATGCTGACCAGATCGAGGGCATGCATTGTCCCGTTCGCATTCCATGCTTCATCGACGGAAGCGGTCATTGCGTATCGCACACTCGATTGGACCGTTCCAGATTGATTCCCTTCCTGAATCTGTGGCCCATCCGTGGATCCCGATCAATGGAAGAACCAGGCGCTGAAATAGGCCCAGAGCCCCAGCACGATGAGAACGAGAAGCACACTCAAAACGACGGACATGCCGCGCCGTCCGTCGGTCGCGGTTGCCTCTCGGGATGTGCTTGAAAACATGTTCAGATTGGCCTCGCTCGGTCTCCCGGTCAGGAGGCTGACGCCCACGAGCACGGCGATGGAAACCGCGAACAGAATGATGGCCATGTGAAGGAAGTTGATACTCGCATAGTCTGTCAGAAATGATGAAGTAATCCAGGCGGGATCCGATTTGACCCCCAGTTCGGCGACGAATCGGACGGCTCCAAGCACGAAACCAGTCAGCAGCGCGGCCAACGCGCCGGTTCCGTTGGCGCGTTTCCACAGCAATCCGACGAGAAAGACCGCGGCGATCGGCGGGGAGATGTAGGCCTGAACGGATTGGAGGTATACGAAGAGTTGGCTGCTGATCTTGCCAATGAAGGGGATCCACACCAGGCCCACGCCGACCAGGATGATTGTGGCCGCCTGACCGGCGCGGACGAGTTCCCTTTCGGGGGCCTGCGGGCGCAGCTTTTTGTAGAAATCCATGACAACGAGCGTGGAACTGCTGTTGAAGACGGCGGCGAGTGAGCTCATCAACGCGGCCAGCAGAGCGGCGATGACCAATCCCTTCACGCCGGCGGGCAACAGGTCGTTGACCATCGTCGCGTACATGTCGTTGGGTTTGACATCGGGATAGATGATTTTTCCGACGATGCCGGGCAGGACCAGGATAAACACGGGCAGGAGCTTCAAGAAGCCGGCGAAGATCGTGCCGCGTTGGGCTTCTCTGATGTTGCGGGCCGCCAGAGTGCGCTGGACGATCATCTGGTCGGTACACCAATACCAAACACCGAGAATCGGTGCGCCGAAGAGGATACCTGTCCAGGGGAAGTCGGCGTGCTCGAATCCCTTCCAGAGGTTGAAGAACTCGACATCGACCCCATCGACCAGGGCGTCGAGGCCGCCGACCTCCGAGATCGCCATGATCGTTAGGAACACACCGCCGGCGATGAGGATGAACGCCTGGAACAACTCGGTGTAGATGACGGCCCGCAGCCCGCCGAAGACGGTGTAGACGCCGGTGGCGACGACGAGCACGATCGCGCCGACCCAGATGTTCCAGCCGAGGACCGTTTCCAATACGAGGGCGCCGGCGAAGATGGCGACGCTGATTTTCGTGAAGACATAGGCGATCAACGAGACGGCGGAGAGATAGGTGCGGCACTGCGGATT
>JBHHUV010000280.1:0-4060 GCA_046754005.1 Phycisphaerae bacterium
TTCCTCGTGTAACGGGTGGCATGGCCAAGCAAATAGCGGCCATGGCATCCCATCCCTGCGTGTCCACCCTTTATGGAGCAAAGTGAGGTCAAGGGCAAGTGAGCGGGATCGACGTCCGACGATCGGATCGCAGTGAACCCACGTTTGCCGAGGCCGAGGGCGACGGGCTAGAATGATGGTTGGCGTGTTATCACCAGTCTATCACAGGATTCGTTTATCCATGGCGGACGAGCACATCGAAAAGCAACCCCCGCATGATCGACGAAACTTCTTCCGATCCAGCCTGTCCCGCTTGCTGGGGCCGGCGGCGGATTTCCTCGAGAAGCGGCTACCGAAATCTCTACCACTACCGATGTTGCCCCCCGCGCTGCGGCCGCCGGGGGCGCTGCCCGAACGCTCGTTTCTAGAGACCTGCTTCCGGTGCGGTCAATGCGCCGACAGTTGCCCGGCCGATGCGATTCAGTTGTGGGAGGGCGACGACGAGGATCTACGCGGTACGCCCTTTATCGATCCCGACAAGCGGGGCTGCGTAATCTGCGATGAACTGTCGTGCATGAAGGGCTGCCCGAGCGGGGCGCTGAGGCTCGTGGATCGCCTGTCCATCCGGATCGGGCTGGCCCATGTGGATCACAATCTGTGTCTTCGGAACGTCGGAGATGAGTGCACGACCTGCATCGACATGTGTCCGATCAGCAGCACGGCGATCAGGCTGGACGACGGCGGTCGCATCGAGGTGTTGAATCCGCGTGAGCATGACCGTGGCTGCACCGGTTGCGGCGTGTGCCAGGAATATTGCCCGACGCGACCGAAACGAGCAATCCGTATCTTTCCTCACTGAGTGCGAATCCTCACACTTCCATGATGCCGTTTTCCAACCGGCCCTGGGCATGGCATGCGCGCGGTTGCTCCAATCCTTCAATTGCAAAGAATGCGGCACTTACACAACTGGAAACAGGAAACTGAAAACTCGTTACCCATACCGCCAAGTCTCCCCCGGTTCCAGAATCTTTACTTCAACACCGGCCGGCTCAAACGCCGAGATGTCCTCCACCACCATGCCAGGAAACGTCTTGTAGTGAATGGGAATCGCCACCTTGGGATTGATAAACTCGGCCGCCATCTTGCCCAGTTCCGGCCCCATCGTGAACCGATCGCCGACGGGAATACACGCGATGTCGGGCTGGTAGATCTCGCCGATGAGCTTCATGTCGCCGAACAGGTCGGTATCCCCGCAGTGATAGAGCGTGACGCCGCCAAGCTGAATAACCACCCCACAGGACGGACCCATATATCGACCCTCGTATGAGGAGGAATGAAAGGCCTGGGTAAATGCGACCCATCCGAATTTTGTGTCGATCCGACCACCGGGGTTGCCGGGCTGGCGCCGGTCCTCCGCAATCCCCTGCTCACCGAGGTAGTCGATGATTTCATACGCGCCATAGACCGTGGCGTTGTTGGCCTGGGCGATCGGCACCGTGTCGCCAAAATGATCCGCATGGCCGTGAGTGAGAACGATGTGTTGGCAGCGTACATCCTCCGGCTTCATCGCCGCCAGCGGATTACCCGTCAGAAACGGGTCGATCACGACTTGATGGTAACCGTCGTCCAGAAGAAATCCGGCATGTCCGAGGAATGTGACGTTCATGGCCATGGTGGTGAGTCTCCCAGTATGTGGTTATTCAAATCCAGTTCGGATCATTGACATTCGCCTGCGACAGAGTCCATGATAGTCCTGAACGAATCGAGTGGTCAATAGGAGCAGGTTTTGTATGTCTGACGCACACGATCCGAATCAACCCCCGGCGCCCATCCCCGTCGACATGCCGGCGCCCCCCTCACCCGAAGTCGAGCCGGAGACCCTGACCTACGCCGGCTTTTCATCCTCATCCATCGGAATCTGGCGGCAGGGCAAGTTGTTGGTGATGCGGAAGGGGCTGCGGTTGCCGACGGAAAGATGCGTGATATGCGGCGAACAAGCCGTGGGGCGACCGCTCAAGCGCCATTTATCCTGGCACCATCCGGCGATCTATCTCACGATCCTGGTTGGCCTGCTGATCTATGTGATCGTCGCCCTGATCGTCCGAAAGACGGCCGTCGTATATGTCGGTCTCTGCCCGGTACATCGCAAGCGGCGACGATGGGTCATCGTGGTGTGCTGGTTGATGGTCTTGGCGACCGTCCCGATCATCTGGTTGTCTGTTGAACTCGATGAACCGGGACTCGTCGTGTTGGCGGCGCTGAGTTTCATCGCCGGTCTGGTCGTGTTCCTTGCGGGTGCCCGGGTGGTAACGCCGTATCGGATCGACGATCACAATGTTTGGATCAGGGGCGTAGGCCCCGCCTATCTCGACGCACTCCCGCTCTACCCCGGGCCATAATCTCTGCTTCCAACGAACGGATCAAATCCGGCAGACCCCGCGATTGTCACTGAAGCCTCAGCCGAAACTCAGCAAACACCATCCGCGGAACCTCCGCATCGTTCATGAAGATCGTGCTCCCCTCGAAGTGACCCGAATCCAACAGGTTCCGCACCCCAACGGCGATCGACGCCCGGTCGTCCCACAACTCCTGCTCGGCGACCACATCGAGCCGGAAGTAGGGTTCGATGCGGTTGGAAATGAATGGCAACGACGGATTGGGTGCCTTCACGAAGTCCACCCAGTAGAGGTGGCTCGACAGGTGCAGATCCTCGCTCGGGCTGTACCGGGCGCCGACCATCGCCTTGTGTTCCGGCGGGGAGATCGTGTCCTTGTCCTGCAGCGGAACGTCGGCCCGCCAATCCAGTTCCTGAAAGGTATAGTTCGCCAGGAGCGTCAGGTTGTCCGTCGCCCGATATTTCGCGTCGAACTCGGCACCATACATCGACGCTTCGGCATGGTTGCCGAAGGCCATGCGAATCAATCCCGGAGGGCCGAGTCGTGGCGAGATCGTGGTCAAATCGTCAAGCTCGTGCCAGAACAGATTCAGATTCAGGTCCAGACGGTCGGCGATCCGTCCACGATACCCCAATTCATAGGCAATGAGCGTCTCTGCGGCAACGTTGCGGTTGCCGGTGGCGGTTACAATGCCGTTCAACATCGGCAGTCGAAGAAAACGCAGCCCCGCCGGCGACATCTGAAACGCCCTTGAGACCGCTCCATAAATCATCGAATCCTCGCTCAACTCATAGGACAGCGCCGCCCGGGCGCTGGGCTGGAATCCGCCGTAGAACTCGTAGTCGATCCGGCCGCCGAGATTGAGCGTCCATTTCGGAGCGAATCGCCATTCATCCTGAAGGTAGAGGCCGACGATGCCCGTGCTCACGAATCCCTTGGAGAGCATGAAGGGGTCCGAGTTGGTCGCATCCAGCAGATCGGCCCGACCGTCGATTCCCCAACTCACCGTGTGGGTGTCGTTGCGCTTGAAGGTATGGCCGAACTGAAGGGCAAGCTGCTGGTATCGATAGTCAATCGCGGGCACCCCCGGTGAACCGAAAGAGTCGTTCACATAGCCCGTGAGTTCAAACGCGTTGTCTTTGGCCACCTGATGCCGCCACTTGGCGAGCAGGAACGAAGACTGGCTGGCGGAGTTGCGTCGAAGGCCGAACCCCGCAAGGGGGGTAGGGGCGAATCCTCCGTCACCGATTCCGCTGCCGGCGGAGAAGGTCCAGGTATCGTCGGGCCCGGCCTCGTAGATCGCGTGCAGGTTCATACGACCAGTCTTGGCCTCATCATCCAGGCGGCGCAGGATGGAGCCGCCTCGGATATAGCCGTCGCTCGCCTCGTATTCGCCCGAGATCCTCATTCTCAGCTTATCCTCCTCGAAGGCGTAGCCGAGGTGCGTCTTGTAGGTTCCCCGGGAACCGCCGCCAGCGGTATAAGTCAGTCCCAGTTGATCACGCGGATCTTTCGTGATGATGTTGATCGCCCCGTTGACCGCGTTGGCCCCCCATGTCACCCCGCCCGGCCCGCGGACGACCTCAATCCGTTCGATGTCCTCGAGTTGAAAGGGCCAGATTCCCCAGAGGGTTCCGCCGAAGTGGCTGTCGAAGATCTGCCGACCATCGACCAGCACCAGCACC
>JBHHUV010000281.1:0-4050 GCA_046754005.1 Phycisphaerae bacterium
GCTTCATTGAGCTGGGCGCCGCCGGGTTTGACTGTGATGAGCGCGAATCCGGATCCTATTAAGTTTGTTCTACGAACTGCATGGAATCGATTTCAGTACATGCTGTCGTTACGAGAAATGCCGTTGTTGTTGGCTTTCGCTTGGCCGTTCGCGACGTTTCTCACACTCATGATCTTTCAGGCCTCCATGCGGCGGGCCAAGATCAAGACCGTGCACGTCTTGCGGTGCGTCATCTACAGTGCCGATGTTCTTGTGTGGCTCATCGCTGCCATTCTCATCTTCAAGGTCGCACAATTTGCCTTCGAGTTCTTCGATACGCCGATAGAAATCGGTAAACACGTGTTATTCTTCTCATGGATTCTGGTTCTGATCAACCGGGGCTTCATGGGGCTGATAAGTCAAAAGATTCGTACTATCGGATTCCTTGCATATCTTCTTCCCGTCTTGCGAATGCTGGCCTGGCTGGGTTTTGCACTCGTCCTGGATGCATGGTTTGAGCATCGCTGGTATAGCGGAAACGGATTCATCATGGTTCATCGAGCATTTTCGATTCCCGTAATCGCGGTATTTTTCCTGATCGGAGTCTATCGCCTGATTATCGCTTATCGTCTCTACCTCCAGTTCGATCGACCCATAGCGACGGTTCTGGCATCGCAAATGATCGTGGCACTCGTCATCGGCAACGTCTATTTCGCGATAGCCGTTTGGTGAAATGTGAGTATGCAAGCATGACGGCCGACACGCCTACCACTGTGCCACCCGTCGATTGGGATGCCGTCGAGGAGGAGATTGACTGCCCGCTCTGTGACTACAACCTGCGCGGGTTGATCGAATCGCGCTGTCCGGAGTGCGGCTATCGATTCGAATGGCCTGACATGCTGGATCCGACGCGCAGGCTGCATCCGTATCTCTATGAACACCATCCGGAGTGCGGTTTCAAGTCGTTCTGGCGAACCGCCCGCGGTGGATTGCGGCCCCGCCGTTTCTGGCGATCGCTGAATCCAGTTCAACCCTCGCGCCCGAAGCGATTGATGCGCTACTGGTGTCTTGTGGCGAGTATCCTGATTTTGGTTTTTGTGATTGAGATGGGCATCGCCACCGCCGAGATGATTCGAGATCGGAAGGCGAGTCATTCCTTCATGGTTGCTTCAATAACAGCACGATACAGTCAGTCACACTACAGTACTCTGGTGAAGAATTACGGAAGTATTCAGAATTATTGTGAATCTTTGTACCCAACGCGTCCTCTGGTTGTCATTAGAGACCTGTTTTCCCAGCCGGGACCCTTTCTGATAGTTGGAGCGATCCTGGGCGTTCCCCTGACTTGGCCCTGGCTGTCCTTTCTGGCCCTGATGGTCTTTCAGATGTCCATGAAACGCGCCAGGATCAAGGCCATTCATGTTCTGCGCTGCACCCTCTACGCATCGGATGTGATCCTATGGCTCGCAATCACGCATGTGGTCCTTATCTTGACGGTGATCGTCCTGCTCAGCACGGCCGGCCCGGGCATGCGTGTGATGATGGCGACCACCGTCTCGTTTATCGCCGCGGCGCCCTTGATCGCGAGCTACCGGCTCGCCGTCGCCTACCGTTTCTACCTGCGATTCGATCGACCGGTGCTGACCGTCCTGGCCGCGCAGATTCTGATGATGTTGTTGGGTCTCAATCTTCTCTGGGCGCCTTGGGTATGGCTTCATTGATTAGGAGTCATCCGCAACGCGACACACAGGGGCGATCCAATCCCACCAGTTGACACTCCCATTTCGTCCCCGCTAGAATCCACCGCGTTCGAGGTTCCTCAGTTAGTCCCGTGTTTTTCAAAAAGAAAGGTCCTGCCATGGCCGTCGGAGCTGCCTTTAACTTCAAAAACTGGATCGAAGAACACCGCCATCTGCTCAAGCCGCCCGTCGGCAACACGATGGTCTGGGAGGATGCCGACATCATGGTCATGGTCGTCGGCGGGCCGAACGTGCGCAAGGATTACCACATCAACCCAACGGGCGAGTTCTTCTATCAGCTCGAGGGGGATGTCTCGGTCAAGATCATCGAGGACGGCGAGCGCCGGGAGATCCCCATCAAGGAGGGCGACATCCTCATGCTCCCGCCGAATATCCCCCACTCCCCGCAGCGACCGGCCAATACCGTCGGCCTTGTCATCGAGCGCCGCCGGCCCGAGGGCCAGCTCGACCACGTCCGCTGGTATTGCGACGGCTGCGGCGAGATCCTGCACGATCCGACGTTCTACCTGACCAACCTCGGTACGCAGATCAAGCCGGTCATCGAGGAGTTCTTCGGCAACAAGGATCTGCGGACTTGCAAGAAGTGTGGGGCGGTGTTGGAGGTGTAGGGCATACAATATCGAATATGAATGGTCCATCTGCGAGATGCTCGAAATTCGGACAAGGGTAATACGATGACTGAGGAAGATCTGCTCAAACGAATCACGGTCGATCCCAACATCTTCGGGGGCAAGCCTATTATCCGAGGCCGCCGACTAGCGGTCGAGCACGTACTCGGCATGCTCGCAGCGGGTGACACTTTCGAGACACTCTTGGAGGGCTATCCCTGGCTTGAACACGAAGATTTATATGCATGCCTTTCATTCGCGCGCTGCCTCGTGGCGCATGAACGAGTGGAACCGGCGATTGTCACCGGCCCCGAGACGACGACGTGAAGGTTCTTCTGGACACCTGTGTCTGGGGCGGCGCTACCGAGGTGTTGCGGGAGGCCGATCACGATGTCATCTGGATCGGCGATTGGCCTGAAGATCCCGGTGATGAGGATCTCCTCAAACAAGCACACGATGATGGTCGTGTCCTGATCACGTTAGACAAGGATTTCGGTGAATTGGCGGTCGTACGAGGGATGCCCCACGCCGGAATCGTCCGCCTTGTCAAGGTGGCGGCGCGCATGCAAGGACCGACAGTGGTTGAAGTGCTGGGTCGATACGGCAATCGGCTCCAGCATGGCGGAATCGTCACGGTCGAGCCGGGGCGTGTACGTGTACGCTTCGTCGAGCCCTAGATCCGTCGTACAACTATCCTAAAGCGAACCGATTCTCTCACACACCAGTAGGAAAAACCGGAGTGGTATCTTCAATCACGCATAATGATCGACCACTGACAATCGACCTCCATACCCACATCCTTCCCGAACGCTGGCCCGACTTGCGTGAACGATACGGCTACGGCGGATTCGTCGCATTGGAACACCATGCCCCCTGCCGAGCCCGCATGCTGATCGACGGCACGTGCTTCCGCGAGATTGGGGACAACTGCTGGGACGCGGGCCGGCGCATTGGCGATTGCGACAAGACCGGCGTAGATGTTCAGGTGCTCTCGACCGTGCCGGTCATGTTTGGCTACTGGGCCAAGCCGGCCGATGCGCTGGATCTGTCGCGGCTGCTTAACGATCACATTGCCGGCGTAGTCGCGGCGCATCCGAAACGCTTCGTCGGTCTGGGCACGCTGCCGATGCAGGCTCCCGATCTGGCGATTGGAGAGTTGGAACGCTGCGTCCAGGAACTGGGCCTCGCCGGCGTCGAGATTGGCACCCACGTCAACGACTGGAACCTCAGCGATGCCGAGGTTTTTCCCGTCTTCGAGGCCGCCGCGTCGCTGGGTGCCGCTGTTTTCGTGCACCCGTGGGACATGATGGGCAAGCAGCGCATGCCGAAATATTGGCTACCCTGGCTCGTGGGCATGCCCGCCGAGACGTCGCTGGCGATCTGCTCGGTGATCTTCGGCGGCGTCCTGGAGCGCCTGCCCGATTTGCGGATCGCCTTCGCCCACGGCGGCGGAGCCTTCCCGTTCACGATCGGCCGCATCGAGCACGGCTTCAACGTCCGCCCCGATCTCTGCGCGATAGACAACCCGAGAAATCCGCGCGACTCCCTCGGCCGCTTCTATCTCGATTCCCTCGTCCACGACGCCGACGCCCTGCGGTTTCTGATCAAGCTCGTCGGCGCCGATCGCGTCGCCCTTGGTTCGGACTACCCCTTCCCCCTCGGCGAGGCCCAGCCCGGCGGGCTGATCGCATCGATGGACGACC
>JBHHUV010000282.1:0-4048 GCA_046754005.1 Phycisphaerae bacterium
GGGGCTCCCCATGGACAGGGAAGACATCATCTCGATTGTGTGCGGGAGCGGATGCTTCCAGGCGGAGGCCGCCGGCCTGGCCCGCGGGGGATTTCCGATCGTGGAGCGACCCGGCCTGTACAAACCGCTCGAAAACGAGAAAATTCGCCTGATCTTTCCCACCCTCGTTCGCGAAATCAACGAGGGCGTCATCGTCGGCCTGGTCTGCCTGTTCGATCTCGCCCGGAAAATCAACACCTATGCCCACCCGATCTTCGCGGGCCCGGACGTCAACATGGCACTCAAGAGCCTGTTCATCCCGGAAACCCAGGCCAAGCCTCAACCGGGCCTCGCAGGCAATGTGGCCATCCAGAAATTCGTCGCCTGGAAAAAAGCGGCCTGGGTCCAGTTTCTCAACGATGAACTGGACATGGGAACCGAAAAGGCCTCGACGATCTGGATCAGAAATTTCTGGCGGGCGCTGGATCGCATGTACGGGGGAGACGCCTTGCTGGATGATTCGCCCGGACGATCGTGATTCCCTCCCCGTTTCGAACCGCGGCCTTTGGTTCGATCGCCCGCCAGATTCCACGGAATACGTGCGATCCTGTGCAATTCAGCAATTCAAGGTTCAAGGTTGCCGATTAGAACAATGGCGATACGCGATCCATCAACGTCGTCGGACGAGCCGGATGATCCGGCTCACGGCGTCGGTACATCGTCCGGTCACGAAATACTGCTGACCGGAGCATCCGGTTTCCTGGGCCACTATCTTCTCGCTGAATTATTAGACCGCCCCACGCTTCGATGCCACGTTCTCCTTCGCCCGCCGCTTTCTGACAGCCTACGACGATTGACGACTCTTCTCGGCGAACTCAAGATCGATCTTGCGGAACAGATCCGATATCGCCGCGTGGTCCCCATCGAAGGGACATTACCCGACGCATTGCCCAATACGGACCTCTCCGGCGTATCGACGTTCATCAATGCCGCCGGTTGCACGGTGTTCGATGCGGATGCCTCCGGAGAACTCATGCGCACGAACGTCGAGGGAACCCGCGCATTGCTCGATTGGGCACAGACCGTGAATGTCGATCGATTCGTCCAGATCAGCACAGCCTATGTCTGTGGTGAGCGGACCGGCATTGTGCCCGAAGCGGTCGCCCCGTCGCGGCCTCCGTTCCACAATGACTACGAGCGATCCAAATGGCTGGCCGAACAACTCGTACTTCAATGGCGCGACGTCAATCGCACCCTCATCATATGTCGGCCCTCGATTCTCTTCGGCGACCTGAAGAGAGGGCGGGCCACCCGCATGAAAGGACTGTATCTCATCGCGCGGGCGACTGAACTGCTCAGCCGGGCGGCTGCCGACGATCCCGACCTCAATCGATCAGCCATCCCCCTTCGGCTTCTTGGAAAGCGCGACGCCACGACCAATGTCATCCCCGTAGACTGGGCGGCCGAGCAGATCGCGCGCCTCGCGCTCGACCCCATGCCGGACGGCCCGGTTCATCACATCACCAATCCACACCCGCCGACACATGCGGAAATCAAACGTTGGCTGGAAGACTACTTCAACATCGGCGGCGGGCGGTTCTGCGACGGACAATGGCCATTGGAGGATCCCAATCACTACGAAACCTTGTTTTACTCGCTTGGCAACGTCGTCCATGACTATTTCCGTCATGGCCTGACTTTCGAATCCCGATGTGCCGACCGTATCCCCCCACGACGACTCGTCGATCGAGATCATTTTTTCGCGTGCCTCCGTTATGCCCAGTCAACTCAATGGGGCCGCGGCCGCGTTCGAGATCCCGGGCCCCCCTCCTCGAACGGTCGCGTTGATCCCCGCTTCTACTTTGAGCGGTTCCTCCCCCACGCAGTGCCCCGTTCCATAGTGGCTCGGATCGAGGCCCTCACGGCAAACATTCGATTCACGATCACCGACCAGGAACCCGGCACATGGGCCTGTCGCTTCGAACAAGGCCATCTGGTTGAGGTCCACCCCCGGTTCAACGGCCTCGATACGGAATTCGAGTACCGATTGGCATACCAGGATTTCGAATTGATCGTCACGCGCCGAAAATCCGTCCAGGCTGTCTTCTTCCAGGGCAACATCGAAATTGTCGGGAACGTTGAACGCGCGTTGAAATGGGTGCCGATCATGGGAGAATTTCTCAAGGAGCATCCCGTTCATTGAGACTGAGTGATAGCACAATGGACACCGCGCTCGAGATCTGCGAAGAAAAAGTCGCCATTCATCGAAACGAGCGATCCCTCGAAGGCGTTCTCGTCTATGCGTTCAACCGGGGGCCGACCTGGAGCGTTCTGATTGCCGGTCCGCATCCACTGCTCGGGGGCGACATGAGCAACAACGTCGTCACCTCCCTCGCGCGAAACCTGGCCGCCGCCGGAGCGGTCGCGCTGACCTTCAACTACGCCGGTGTCGGAGACAGCGAGGGGGGGCCGGCCGATTGGCCCGCCGTGATGTCCGAGTTCTGGAACAAGGGATGTTTTCAGGAAGAGGCCGATTGGATCGAGGATACGTCCGCCGCGATCGCCGCCCTTCGTGAATGGTGCGATCGCCCGCTTGTACTCCTCGGCTACAGCTTCGGATGCTGGACGATCGCGCAACATGCCGCGATCCCGTCGCGCACGCTCATCCTGATTTCTCCGAATCCCAAGAAACACGCATTCGCCGGCCTGGATGGCTGCAACACCCCCTTGCTTGTTCTGCATAGCGACAACGATTTTGCATGCGGCGCGGACGAGATTGCATCCTGGTTTGACGGTTTAGGGGAACCGAAGACGCGGCGCGTGCTCCCTGCGGGCGAACATTTCTTTCGCGGCGAGGAAGAGAAGGTGGTACGAGCGGTCCTGGATTTTCTGACAGCGATGAAACTGGAGGGAGTCACATCCATATGACCGAGCACGCTGCGATGGAATCCAACACCTTCGACACCCGCATCCGGGATATCCTGGCGATTCATTTTGATCCGGAGCATGGCACGCCCTTCTGGCTCGATCGTGCCAGGGAGCTCGGTTTCGATCCGCGCGAGGCAATACGCACAACCGAAGATCTGCCCCGGCTCGGTCTCATGCAGCCGGAAATGCTGCGAGCACGTCCAATCGAAGATCTCCTGCCACAATCACTGCGTGATCGATCATCCGAAGTCATCCTGGCCCGAACCGGTGGCACGCTGGGCCGTCCGGTCTGGACGGCCTACACGGATTCCGAGTTTCACGAAGCCTTCGTCGAACCGTTTATCGCCGCCGCAAGCTACACCGGCTTTCCCACGGGCGGCGTCTGGCTCTATGTCGGGCCTGCCGGTCCCCACATCATCGCCCGCGCCGCCGAAGCCCTCGCCCGCCGAACCGGCTCGGCCACGCCCTTCTGCGTGGACTTCGATGCCACATGGGCGAAAAAATTGATCTCCGGATCGTTCGCGGAAACACGGTACCTGCAACACATCGTCGAACAGGCGATGGACATCATCCGCATGCATCCGATCGATACCCTTTTTTCTACACCGGTCGTGATAAAATCGCTTGGCGAAGCCCTGAACGAAGAACAGCGTAGCCGACTCCGCGGCGTGCACTACGGAGGCCTGGCGATCGATGCGAAGGAGATGTACCGCCTTCAGACAGAGCGATTCCCAAACGCCGTCCATCTGTCGGGCTACGGAAACACCCTGTTTGGATGTTGCCTCGAACTGGACGTCTCACCCGGCCGCGAACTTCGGTATTTCCCGCACGGTCTTCGCACCCTGTTCGGCGTGTTGTCGGAAGGGCAGCCGCAGACAGTCTCCAAACCAGACTATTGCACGGCCGGAGTCAGCGGCCGTCTCGTATTTACGCGTCTCGATCCTGCGATCTTTCTGGCGAACATGCTGGAACGGGACCGAGTCCGCCTCATCAACCCGCCCTCCGATGCGCCGGCTGCTTTCAGATCGATCGGCGTCGCATCCCCCGAACCGCTGGACCTGCGCAACGGCCGACCGGCCGTTTCTCTATAAAGACCTGATTGTGGTGAAAAAAACAACAAAGATGTAGTCTTGATTGATAT
>JBHHUV010000283.1:0-3995 GCA_046754005.1 Phycisphaerae bacterium
CGATGACCACGGGTTCCGCTTCGCTCCACCCGCGGCTACAGCCCTTTGCCCCGTTGGGGCAAGGAGGAGCGGTGCGCTGTCATATTAAGCAGTGCTGATCCAAGTGGACGGTGCTGCGTATAATGCATGCTTACCCGTCACGATACTGCCGTGACGGGTAAGCATGGCACCCATGCAGAGGGTATACTCGCTGCACACAGGGTGATCGCACTGCTTGAAGCAGTGGCACCTACCCATTCGGAGTACTCGTCCATGCCGAGACCAACCCATAAGACCGGAACTACGACTCACTCAAATACCGATCTGTTCACCCGAATTCCGTCGATGACAGTGCTTCTCCAAGCAGCGGAGTCAGATGCGAACCTGTGCCATCAACCACAGGCGGTGGTGGCGGCAGCCTTGCGCGAGACCGTTGCCATTCTACGCGAGCGGATCCAAGCCGGAAGGGCCGATGAAACCGATTGCATGACGGAGGCAGTCCTCGCGCGGACCTGCGGGGTTTTGAAAACGCGCGGCGCGGACCGGCTCCGGCAAGTCATCAACGCCACGGGTGTCATTTTGCACACCGGCCTCGGTCGCAGCGTGCTCCCGATGGCGGCCGTCGAACGGATCGGGCAGGTCGCCGCCGGCTATTGCAGCCTGGAGATCGACTTACTCACGGGCAAACGCGGTCGACGCGGGGCCTACGTCGAACGGCTTCTCCGCGAGCTGACCGGGGCCGAGGCGGCCATGATTGTCAACAACAATGCCGCCGCGACGATGCTAGCCCTGCGCGGGCTGGCCGGTGGGCGCGAGGTGATCGTCTCGCGCGGGCAACTGATCGAGATCGGCGGCTCGTTTCGGCTGCCGGAGGTCATGACCGCCGGCGGGGCGGTGCTCCGCGAAGTAGGCACAACGAACAAGACGCACCTGCGCGATTACGCGGCGGCGATCGGCCCGGACACGGCGATGATCATGCACGTTCACACGAGCAACTATCGCGTAGTCGGATTTTCAGAGTGTCCGGCGCCAGAGGAGCTGGTCAAGCTCGCCCACGAACACGGGCTGCTGATGTTTGACGATCTGGGCAGCGGGGCCTTACTGGATGACGACCTTTGGAAAGCTGCCAAAGAGCCGACGGTGGCCGAGTCGCGGCGGGCGGGGGCGGACGTCGTTTCGTTCAGCGGCGACAAGCTGCTCGGCGGGCCGCAGGCGGGCATCCTGCTCGGCAAGCGGGAGACGATCGACCAGTTGCGGGGAGATCCGATGGCCCGAGCCCTGCGGGTGGACAAGCTGACGCTCGCCGCGTTGGAGGCGGTCCTGGCGCTCTACCACGATCCCGATCGAGCAAAGCAGGAGATTCCCATCCTCGCGTCGCTGAGCGAATCGATGTCGTCGCTCGAGGCACGGGCCGAGACGCTGGCCGAACAGCTTCGGGCGGCACGACCATCCGATGCCTTCACCGTCAAGCAGGACGAAAGCTTCGCCGGCGGCGGCTCGCTGCCGGCCTGGCCCTTTCCGACGGCGATCGTCTGCTGGCAACCGGCCGGCGGCCTTTCCATCAACGAGATCGCCCGCCACTTGCGTCTGCGCGATCCAGCCATCCTCTGCCGCATCAAGGAGGGTGCGATCTATTTCGATCTTCGGACGATTACCAAGGGGGAGTATGATTCCATCGCGACAGGTATCGTGGCGGTGTGTAAGGCAGGTTGAGGGTGTTCTCGAACCGAACCAGATCGCCTATCGACGAGCAGTGGCAATCTCAACGGCGATTAAAGACCCGTCAAACCCCATCAACGCAGTGAAAAAAAATCAGCGCGCTACTCAGCTTGGGTGAGGTGACCGGTTGGCCCGTCTGGTGAGAATGATGGTTCCGATGAACAACATACTCAAGGCCATCGCGAACAGGCCGTAGCCCGACGCGACGGGAATGGGATTTGTGAATGGAATGGGCTGCCACGAGGACTGACCGAACCCGTTCGTCAGAAAGTGTGGATTCGCGCCGTCAGCGTCCATCATCCAGATTTCCACCTGACCGGGGCCCGAACGATTGGTATCAAAGATGATTCTCGTTCGATCCGGCGACCACTCGGGATTGTCACTGTTGAACGGATCCGTCGTCACGGTGAGTTGTTGGGGGTTCATGCCGTCGGGCTGCATCACCCAGACTTCGCCAAACATATTCTCGAAGCCGGACCAGAACACGATCGCCACGCCATCGCGAGACCAGGCGGGGGCATTGCTGTCGGGATAATCCGGACCATTTCCATTGGTGAGCTGGATGGGATTGGTTCCGTTATCGTTCATCATCCAGAGTTGCGTGCTACCGGTGATGGTGGAGGCATAGACAATATGGGTGTCGTCGGGGGACCAGGAGGGCAGTAGGCTCCAGGTGGGCATGCCCGGGTTGGGAGGCGTGACCGTCAGTCGCTGCTGACTGGTCCCATCTGCGTTCATGACCCAGACCTCGGGATGACCGACCGTGTCGAG
Organism: Phycisphaerae bacterium; assembly: GCA_046754005.1. Taxonomy (GTDB): domain Bacteria; phylum Planctomycetota; class Phycisphaerae; order UBA1845; family UTPLA1; genus CAYXGR01. Next base: position 2,470 of record JBHHUV010000283.1, read on the forward strand.
CAGCGAGGCATAGGCGATGCGGGCGCCGTCTCGTGACCACTCCGGCGTGAAATTGCCACCGGGCGTGTTGAACGTGAGTTGCGTCTGATTGCTGCCGTCGGCATTCATGATCCAGACTTCGGAATTGCCGGTGCGTGTCGACGCGAAAGCCAGTTGCGTGCCCTCGGGCGACCACGCCGGGTAGAGGTTCTCCCCCTGTGTGGTGAGTTGTTGACGGTCGGAACCGTCTGGAAGGATGGTGAAGATTTGTGCCAGGTTCTGATTGTCTCGATCCGAAATGGCAATCCGGCCGTTTCCCAATCCCTGCGCATGAGCGACACTGGTAGAGATCAGGAGAATCGATGAGACCGCAATCAAAGACAAGCTATGCCCGCTCAAAATTGATTGCCAATACCGTACGGTCATACAGCCTCCTTGATATCGGTCTCACCCCCAACCTGGGATTCAATTGTATCCCTTCTCAGGGCCTAACTGAACCCGATGATCGAGTTTCCTTCGGGCCGTGATCGGTTTGTTTCGGTATGGAGCGCGTCCGCTCGCCTTGGCTGCTTTCAGGTTTCCATCTCGGATACCTTCCATGCCTGGCCATGCGCACCCGGCCGCGCTCAACGGTTTCACCGCTTCGGGCCGGCGACGCGGACCTCCGCCGGGGCGTTGGGGAACTTCTCGAAGTTTTTGGCGAAGAGGGCCGCGAGTTCGGCGGCCTTGGCGTCGTAGGCGGCGCCGTCGGACCAGGTCTGCTTCGGGATCAGCAGCTCGGGCGAGACGCCGGGTACCTGTTTGGGAATGTGCAGGCCGAAGATCGGATCGACAGTGGTCTCCACGTCCTTCAAGTCGCCCCGCAGGGCCGCCGTCACCATGGCGCGGGTGGCGGGCAAATCCATGCGCTTGCCGACACCGTAGGGACCGCCGCCCCAGCCGGTGTTGATGAAATAGCAAACCGAGCCGTGCTTCTTGATCTTCTCGGCGAGGAGGTTGGCATAGACCATCGGATCGCGTGGGAGGAAGGGCTCGCCGAAGCCGGTGCTGAAGGTGGCCTGCGGTTCGTCGATGCCCGACTCGGTGCCGGCGAGCTTGGCCGTGTAGCCGCTGAGAAAGTGATACATCGCCTGCTGCGTCGTCAGCCGCGAGATCGGCGGCAGGACGCCGAATGCGTCGCAGGTGAGGAAGATCACGGCGGTCGGATGGCTGTCGGCCCGGCCGGCAAGGATCGCATTGTCGATGTATTCAACCGGGTAGGCCGCGCGGGTGTTCTCCGTATATTGATCACTGTCGAAATCTGCGGTGCGGGTATCGCCATCGACCAGGACGTTTTCGAGCACCGCGCCAAACTTCAACGCGTTGTAGATCTGCGGCTCACGCTCGAGCGAGAGGTGGATGCACTTGGCGTAGCAGCCGCCCTCGAAGTTGAAGACGCCGCGATCCGACCAGCCATGCTCATCGTCGCCGATCAGCCGCCGATCGGGATCGGCGCTGAGGGTCGTCTTTCCGGTGCCGGAGAGGCCGAAGAACAGGGCGACGTCGCC
>JBHHUV010000284.1:0-3959 GCA_046754005.1 Phycisphaerae bacterium
ATTTCGCCGGACTGTGCTGCGCCAAGATCCCGCCTGAACTGTCATGGACCCGGTGGCAACTGTCCACCACCTGAAGCTTGTGATTCGATCGGACTTGCGGTACAATCCCCGAGCCGCGGCAGGTTAGCTCGGGCCCAAGTATCGGGGTGAGAGGTTTTTGTCCCCGGGGCGTCAGGGCATTCGCTTCAAGCGATTCGATCCGGTTTTCCGGAGCGCCGACCTCCGTTGAGCAGCCTGCTTCGGCCTTTTTTCTGAACACTGGATTGAATCAACCCCATCCGATCTCCCCTCTAAGACACTCCTGATAGTTCCAACCGCGGCAAGACTCATATCAAAATGGCTGGATGTGATCAATCTCGTGATCCGGCATGTTGGTGTGATGTCGCGGGAACAATCTTGGACGCAGAAATTCTTTATGACAAATGCGTGGAATCTCAACCAATCAACCTTGGGTAGAACGAAATCCCTCTGGGCCCTCACAACCCAAATCGTCAATCCCTTGAAAGATGTGCGCCGTTATCCCGTTGAGGTGTTTGTGAGTGGTTTTTTCTAGGGTGAAGGGTGAGCAATTCTCCGAGGGCGCTAGCCGTTCTCGATTGAATCGAACCACCCGTTCGGGTAGGTTGCCCGCCCGAGGTCCGGTCAATGGGCAATGTCGGTCAGGGTGCTGAATGGGGTGCGGCCTGTGTGGCTGCGCACAATTGGGTGAGCCCGTCTTCGTTTGTGACTGTTCCAACTTTTTTCCCAGCCGCGCACATTCAGGACGCGAGGAGATTCCATGGATGCCGTCGAATTGCAGGGCGTCACGAAAACCTTCGGAGTGACCGTCGCGGTCAACGACTTGTCGTTGGCCGTTCCCCCCGGCTCTGTTTACGGCTTTATCGGCCCCAACGGCTCCGGCAAGACCACGACGTTGCGGATGATCATGCGGATCCTGCATCCCGACGCCGGCGTGGTCCGCGTGTTCGGCGAGGATGTCTCGCGTAGCGCGGCGGCCTCCGATCGCATCGGCTACCTCCCCGAAGAACGCAGCCTGTATCGCAAAATGCTCGTCAAAGACGTGCTGCAATTCTTCGCCGAACTCAAGGGCGTGCGAGACGCAAGCGCAGAGATCACACGCTGGCTCGAGAAGCTCGATCTCGCCGACTATGCCGGGAAGAAGGTCGAAACTTTGTCCAAGGGGATGTCCCAGAAGCTTCAGTTCATCGCCACGGTGTTGCACAAGCCGGAACTCGTCATCCTCGACGAGCCCTTCACCGGGCTGGATCCCGTCAACCAGGACGTCCTTCGGGACGCCATCGTCGATCTCAAGCGCGATGGGTCCACCGTTGTCTTTTCGACGCACGACATGGATGTCGCCGAGAAGATGTGCGACTTCGTCTTCATGATCTTCAAGGGCCGCAAGGTTCTCGACGGCACGCTAGAGTCGATCAAGCAGCAATACGGCGAGGACACGATTCGCGTCCGGACCGGCGGCAACGGGATCGCCTTCGACGAACTGCCGGGCATCGCCAAGGTCAATGATTTCGGCCAATTCCAGGAACTCCGCATGACCGACAATGCCGATCCTCAGGCCGTCCTGAAGGCGGTCGCCGAACAGGCCTGCGTCGAACACTTCGAGATCGCCCAGCCCACATTGCACGATATCTTCGTCAGGATCGCCCGGCCGGACGCGGAGGAGGTGATCAGTGCGTAAAATCTGGACCGTCGCCATGCGGGAATACCGCACCAACGTGAAGACGAAGTCTTTCCTGATTGCGGTTTTTGTCGTGCCGCTGCTGATGTTCGGCAGCATGGGGGTGGCGATCCTGATGAAGAGCAAGGGGGAGACCGGCGCCCAACGCCTCGCCGTCCTCGACTACTCCGGCGCGCTCTTCGGCCCCCTGCAGGCCAGGGCGATTCAGCGCAACGAAGAACTGCCCACGGACCCGGATACCGGCGAGAAGCGGGGAGCAACGTTCGAGTTGTCTTTAATCGCCCCCGATACTGAAAACCGTGACGCGCAACTGTTCAAGCTTTCCGATCAGGTTCGCGATGGAACCTACTTCGCCTTTGTCGAGATCAGCGCCGACATCCTGGACGGCGACGGTGCCGAAGACGATCCGACCTGTGGTTTCGGCTTCCGCTATTACACGAACCAGCAGACTCGCCGCGATCTGCCTCGTTGGCTGGACTACGGGATCAACGGGCTGGTCAAGGAGATGCGCCTCAACAAACTCGTGGACGCGAACAAGCGGGAGGATGCCAAACGAGCGCTATGGAACGTGGAGGATCACGACCTCGACCTCCTCACGCGAAGCGAGTCGGGCGAGATCCAGCAGGCCAGGCAGTCCAACAAACTCAGCTCGATCATGATGCCGTTCGGTCTGATGATGTGCATGTTCATGGGGTTGATGATCACCACGCAGTCGCTCCTGCACGGCGTCCTTGAGGAGAAGATGCAGCGAATCGCCGAGGTGCTCCTGGGCTCGATCCCACCGCTTCAGCTCATGATGGGTAAACTCGTCGGGCTGATGCTCGTCGTCTTCACGCTGCTGGGCATCTACTTCAGCGTCGGCTACGTAATTGCCTACCGGATGGGCCAGACCAACCTGATCGAGCCCCGTCTGATCGCCTGGTTCTTTGCCTTTCTTATCCCCGGCATCTTCATGTACGGCGCCCTGTTTCTGGCGGTCGGCTCGTGTTGTAACGATATCAAGGAAACGCAGAGCCTTGTGATGCCCATCATGTTCCCCATGATGCTGCCGATGTTTCTGATGATGCCGGCGATCATGTCGCCCAATGGCACCCTGATCACGATCGTCTCGCTCGTGCCCATCTGGACGCCGATGATGATGATCATGCGCCTCGCCCTGCCCGTCGTCGTCCCGTGGTGGCAGCCTCCGTTGGCGATGGCGGGCTGCCTGGCGACGATGGTCCTCGCCGTCTGGGCCGCCGGTCGAATCTTCCGTATCGGCTTTCTCATGCAGGGCAAGGCGCCGAAGATCAGGGACTTGTTGCGATGGGCCGTCCGCGGATAGGGTGGTTGAAACGCTCCGCGATTCGCCCCGCTTCGTCTTAGTCGTAATGGGGTCTATGACAGAATCCGCGGGTTCTCTTGCCGGCTTCAGCCGGCAGTTTTTGGTTTGCCACCCAACTTCAGTCGGTGGTGGACGACATTTTTATTTCCCCTCAGCCGGCTTCAGCCGGGCTTTCAGGGTTCGATCCCGGCAAGGGCAGGATCCGTTCGACCCCCCCGACTGTCAAACACCCCTTCCGGGCGGTCGCAGGAGCGATACGACGACGGCCGGCCAAGGGAATTTCGAAATCGGGAAGTTATTAAATTGCGGTTCCTAAGATACCGCCGATTCTGTCATAGACCCGGTCGTAATGAGGACGCAATAGAGCATCTTGCCGGTCCATCCTGAAGCGGCCATACTCTCCACGAAACACGGTCGTGGGAATGAAACACAGACTGGTTGTGAACACCCATCGGGCCGAACCGCCGTGCGTTTCAACAGGAGACAAGGCCATGCCCCGCCATCGATCGCTGGTTGTCCTGCCCATCGGGGTCTTGCTGGCACTCGGACCGGCCGTTGCCGGGTGCTTGAATGTCAAGGCACCGGATACGATCAACGTGGGCAGTCGACGCGGTCGGGATTCGATCGATACGAGCCGCGTGCCGCCCACCGCGTCCCACGAGGCGGCCCGACGGAAACTGGCCGAGGCATACGACCGAATCCAATACCTGGAACGAAAGGTCCGCGATCTGCAAAAAGACAAACGCGAATTGAAGAAAGAGCGCGAGGAATACAAGAAAAAATACAAGCGAGAGAAAAAGCGGCACGATGACTAGTGCTCCGTCGCACATGATTTGATGGGTGGCACTGTCAAGGCACGATCTTCTTTGGATCGTGCCTTGGCACCATCCAAAAACAAACCGTACAACAAATTGTTGATGCGGTGTGCAAATTTGAGGA
>JBHHUV010000285.1:0-3945 GCA_046754005.1 Phycisphaerae bacterium
GAAAACGACGAACCGTGTGGAGATCGTTCTTTGGGGAATCCATCGTAAACTTGAGTTTCGACCATGTCTTTTCACCCGCCCGTTTCTTCCAGACGCCTTCAAACGTCTCGCCACCGGGCCGATCAATCCGTGCGTCGATCCAGGAATCATAATGAGCGAAGCCCAGACGGATCGCGTCCACCCCCCAGCGAACCTCGGGGATTTCAATGCGTTCCGATCCATTGACAATCCAGGCTCGACAGGCATTCGCGTCTTTTTGCACATCGACGATGAACGGCAACGCTCCACCGGGCGTATGAAGCACGGCTCGGTATCGTTGGGGTAACTCACCCGCCACGGATTGCAGTGCGCTGGCGTGACAAAGGAACAGCATCAGGAGTAGGATCAGGCGAAGCATGTACATGATGGTTATCTTACCCCAAGGTGCGCCGGTCGATCCACAGACGGCATGATCGCTGATGGATTATCCAAGGGCCACGAAGTGAGACCACACAAGATGAAACCGTTGAGCCCGGATCTTCTGATCTCCGCCTATGCCCGGGGGATCTTTCCCATGGGTGTGGAAGGGGAGATTCAGTGGTTTTCTCCCGATCCGCGTGCGATTCTGCCGTTGGAGAATTTTCACGCATCGAAGACGCTTTTGCAGACGATTCGAAGCGGCCGGTTCGAAATGCGCATCAACACCTGTTTCCGGGAGGTGATGGAGGCCTGTGGCACGCGTACCGAGGGAACCTGGATCACGGACGATCTTCTCGAGGCCTACGCCTGGCTTCACAAGCTCGGCCTGGCGCACAGCGTGGAATCCTGGCACAAGGAGCATCTCGTCGGCGGGCTCTATGGCGTGGCGTTGGGCGGCGCCTTCTTCGGAGAGAGCATGTTCCACCGCACGCGCGACGCGAGCAAGGTGGCCCTGGCCGTTTTGGTCGAAAGATTAAAGACGCGAGGCTATACATTGCTGGACATTCAGTTCATGACGCCCCACCTTGAGAGATTCGGAGCCGTTGAGATTTCTCGCCATCAATACCTGCGCCGCCTCGCAGACGCACTCGATATCCGATGTGAATTCTCCGAATCTGAAGGCACGCCCTGATACCCGGTGTGCCACTGTTCCAGGCTGTGCATCCGACCGAAACTGTCATCCCTTAATAAAAACACAAGCGCCCCCGATGAAGCAAGGTATCGCAGGGGGCGCTTGTATTGATTGATCGGGAAGCAAGGGCTGTACGCCAAAAGGCGAAACACCGATGTATCGAATCCCGATTCGTGATCGTAGCTAGCGGCTTACTTGCTCGGCAAAATGGCGTCCTTCGCCGCCTTGGCAATGCGGAACTTCACGACCTTTTTGGCGGGAATCTTGATCTTTTCGCCGGTCGCCGGGTTACGCCCAATACGTGCCTTTCTCTTGACGAGCACCAGCTTGCCGATGCCGGGGAAGGTGAATCCGTTCTTGGCCTCTTTGTAGGCAGTGTTCACCAGGGATTCCATGAACGAGACGACTTCCTTTTTAGACATTTCGTTCTTCTCGGCGAGGCGATTGATCAGTGCGGACTTGGTCAGCGATTTAGACTTCGACTTGACAGCCATGGCAACTCCTAACATTCCTGAAACAACGTGAAACAGTCCATCCGTGCCGACCGCCACGTCGCGGCCGGTTAGTCGGGAATCTACCACAACTATCCAAGGGAATCCTCAAAAAAACGGGGCTTTTTTACTTTTTTTTCTTCCAATCGATGCACGGGAGGCCCGTCGATCGGGCCTCTCGTGGGGTCGCCCCCTCGGGAAGGCGCCGCTGGATCGGGGAGATTCAGCAGCATGGACTGACCTGAATCACACGAAATCAAAGCCGAATCCGGCGATGCGGGGATCTCCATCGACGACATGAAATCGCTCATAACAGGCCCGCCAGACAGGTTCATTGACCTGCTTTTCATCCCAAAAGGGCTTGATACCCGGCTCAGTGAGATTGACCTCGAATGTGAACCAACCGCAGCCAGAGGGCTATATCCTTTCCATCACGGACGGGAGGCGATGGCGAGGGCGAGCGGCTGGACGATCATCGGGACGACACGATCGGCGGCCCATTCGCTGGCTCGCTCGGTGAGATCTCGATGGGCATCCAACAGGGAATCGGAATCAGAGAATCCCCAGAAACGTCGAATCGTCAGGAAGACGCTCAGCGGCAGAGGATCGTATTGCGCGGTGCGAACCTCGAAAGTGGAGGTTCGGCTCTTGATTTCTATATAGACCTGTGTATCACAAGAATCGGTGAGCGCGGCCCCCAGAAAGGGTTGCGCATCGATGGCCCTCAGCGAGGAGTCATGATTGAAGATCACGGACAGCGGCCCATCTGAAAAAAAGGTGTCGGCGATGAGCTGATCGTGATTGCCTCGATACTCCATGTCAAAACCGAGAACAACCTCGAGATGGTCGTAGTCCAGTGATCCGAGCGTGAGATGATAGGGGGCCATTTTTAAGACGGCCTGCCCCAGTTTTTCGGCGTCCCGGTACTCAGGCGGATTGTGGTAGCCAAGCCGGATGGCGGACTTGTCCAGTCGAAGCCATCGGCGGGCGATCTGATCGCCTTCCTCGTCTTCAAGGATGAGCGAGGCATCCTCCCGCCGCCGAAGTTTCCGCATCATGGGAAATTCGCGTTTGACGCTATCGAAGAAGTGCAGGACAGTCTCACGCTCCAAAGCAAGATCCAGCTTGAGATAGAGACGCGTGGTAACATGAAAATCATCACAATGGGCACCGAAAGTCAGACTCATGATTCGTCCCTCAAGGATGACGGCACACGCATTTGATACACGATTAACAATCCCGGCATACGGCGGAGCGATGGAAGTGCAACGCCGTTCGCCATGCCCCCCTTCGGATCTGTTCGGCGCCCTCCTCGTGTTGGTCCAGGTGGCAGCGACACCCACATGGCTCATTATGGGGAACGAAGTCTTCGTGATCAACCAGCACCGATGTGGGTATCCAAGTGGCATGACGGTCGAAAAGGGATCGCCTCTGCCAGGCCTGCATGGGTTCGCGGATTTGCTTGACGGGTACGGAGCGTCAGTCGACAATCTGCATGTGCCCCAGCGGTACCGTGGAACAATAAATTCCATCCCCGTGGCACGGGAACGATAACCTCCCGTATATCTTATCTCGATCCACCAAAGGAGTAGACATGCCAAAACGCAATCTTGCCTGGATCATTATTGTCGGCATGGTCGCCCTGTTCATGTGGAAGTTGCCGCAGACCATCGCGGGGCGGGATTCGGTTCTCAAGGCCTTCGGTCCGCTGGTGGATGCCCGAGCCCAGATCCACAAGCGGTTTGCTGAAGATGTGCCCGACAAACGATTGGTCGAGGCGGCGGTGGACTCAGGTATCCGAGCGATGGTTCGCGAGTTGAATGACCCTTATGCGGTCTATCTGAATCAACGCGAATATCGGCAGTTCAAAGCGCGAACCGACGGGCATTACGGGGGGATCGGCGTGGATGTCTGGGCGGCGCCGGGGGGACTTGAAGTATTGAGCCGAGCCCCGGATTCCCCCGCGATGCGGGCGGGAATCCTGCCCGGAGATATCATCACCCGGATCAATGGCATCAGCACGATGGGAATATCCCTCGTCGAGGCGGTTCATCATTACCTCAATGGGCCGAAGGGCACACAGGTCGCGTTGACGCTCGTCCGACCGGGAGATCCATCTCCAACCGGCCCCCGGGAGATTGTCGTATATCGAGCCGTAATCCACCTGGAGTCCGTCCGGGGATGGTCGCGCTCCAGGAGCGGGGGATGGCGATTCATGCTCGATACCGACTCAAAGATCGGCTACATCCGACTGGTGAAATTCACGCCGGACGTGGACGAGCGCATGACCGAAGAGATCAACCGGATGCGTCGCCAGGGATTGCGCGGGCTGATCCTGGATCTGCGTGAAAACACGGGAGGGCT
>JBHHUV010000286.1:0-3939 GCA_046754005.1 Phycisphaerae bacterium
CCACATCGATGACTACAACATCGATGAAGCACTCGGACTATTCGCAGGCTTAAACCCCGATTTCCGCAGGCCCTAATCGGCTCACACTTTTTCGCGCTGGGGACCTGTTTTTCGAGGGTTTGCGGACGTCGAGTGTGAGTCGGTTTTGGCGGCGAGATGCTTTCACCGTGTCCAGGGTGTGATCAACTCGGATTGCAAGCCAAGCAACTTTACTCCTATTTTGCAGGGTGTTCGGGGGTTTGGATCGTAGCCGACGGCTCATCGCCAGTACCATTCCGCCTCCGATGTCGCCAGAAACCGGCTCACATTTTCAGGGAGGCCAAGTCATGGACGATACGGCTTATCGCGGGTTCTTCGAACAACCAACTCAAACGTATCACCACCGCTACGAAGCGTTGCGAGCGGTTTTCGTAGACCAACGATCTCAAAAGGAAGTGGCCCAAGCATTCGGATTCACCTACGACTCGATGCGCCAACTGGTGCGCGAATTCCGGCAGTACTGCGACACCGAGGACAAGCCAGAGTCCCCCTTTTTCGAGAGGTCGAGGTCGGACGCCCCGTTACGGACGACGACGAAATCATCGAGCCACCCGTTGCCGATCGGCGAGAACTCGTGCTCTCCTCGAGTGAACCGCTGCGGGTAAGAACAAGAGCAGCAGGTCTGTTCCTGTTCTTGCCTTTGTTGGCCGAATTGGGGTTCGACAAGCTGGTGTTGAAGGCTGGCTATCCGGGGACGAAGATGGTCCCTGCGGATGCGGCTTTGCTGAGTTTGTTGGCGCTCAAGCTACTTCGCAAAGAACGCCTGAGCCACATCGATGACTACAACATCGATGAAGCACTCGGACTATTCGCAGGCTTAAACGTGCTTCCCAAAAAGACATTCGCCACGGACTACTCCTACCGGACGAAGCGTCAGCACCAACAACGATTGCTCGGTGCGTGGGTGAAGAAACTCTCACCTCTGTTGCTGCCGGGCGCGAAGGCTTTTTCGCTCGACTTTCATCCCATTCCGTATCGCGGCGAAGAAGCGGTTTTGGAAAACCATTACATCCCCTGCCGTGGCCAGGCATGCCCCAGCGTTCAGTCGTTTTTTGCTCAAGAACACGAAAAACAGGTATTTTGCTATGCAAACGCGAATCTCACTCACGACGAACAGGCCCAAGAAGTGATTCGTTTCGTCGACTATTGGAAAGACTTGACGGGGCAGAATCCCCAATGGCTTTACTTCGATTCGAAGCTCACGACGTACACGCAATTGTCGGAGCTCAACTCGCGCGATGTCTTCTTTGTCACCATTCGCCGCCGAGGACCCGGTATTCTGAAACGCTTGCGTGAGCGACCGGAGACGGACTGGACGTCCGCCGTGATTGACATTCCCAAGCGTCGGCATAAGCGGATTCGTTATCTCGAAGAGCGTCTGGCACTTGGTGGTTATGAGGGAATGATTCGGCAAATTGCCGTGATGGGTTTGGGGCGGGAACGGCCAACTTTATTTCTGACCAATAACCAGGATGCCTCGCCACGCAATTTGATCACAAACTACGCTCGTCGCAACGGGATCGAAGACGGGTTGGGAACGAACGTGAACTTCTTTCATATGGACAACTTGTCGAGTGAGGTTCGCCTCAACGTCGATTTGGATGTGACGCTGACGGTGATCGCCAACGGCTGTTACCGATGGTTGGCGAGCCAGCTGAAGGGATTCGAAAAGTCGAAACCGAAACAGTTGTCGCGAAAGTTCATCGAGACCAGCGGTGTTGTCGAAGTGACACCGAATCATAGTCTACGCATCACGTTTGATCGCCGTAGCCACAACCCGATCCTACGCTGACAAGGGGCGCCGAAAACCAGCCAGCTAGGGGCGCTTGAAAACAAGCCACCTTGAAGGAACTGCCAAGGTAGGTTCCTTCAGCAAATTGTTGCTGAAGGAGACCTACGATGGCAAACAGACTCAAGATGGCTAAGATCAACGCGATTCTCACCTTACATAAACAGGGCTGGTCGCAGCGCAAGATCGCTCGGCAACTGGGCATCAACCGGGCCACGGTGGCACGCTACATTGCCGCTGATTCAAAACCAGCCACAAGCGCCCCCCGGGTCGCCGATTCAAAACCAGCCAAAGCGCCCCCCGGGTCCGAGGCCTCGCGGAGCGACTGCGAAGAGTACCGGGAGCAAGTCCTGGAGAAGCTGGGCCAGGGCCTCTCGGCCAAGCGGATTCACCAGGACCTGGTGGACGAAGCGGGCCTGGAAGTCAGCTACTACAGCGTGCGTCGCTTCGTTGGGGCACTCAAAGGAGAGCGTCCGCTGCCGTTTCGCCGCATCGAAAAACCCGCTGGCGAAGAAGCCCAAGTCGATTTCGGTACGGGAGCACCGGTGCGGCAACCTGATGGACGCAAAAAGCGAACCTACGTCTTCCGCATCGTGCTTAGCCACAGCCGTAAGGCCTACAGCGAGGTGGTGTATCGGCAAACGACCGAGAACTTCATTCGCTGCCTGGAAAATGCGTTCTGGTCGTTTGGCGGCCTCACCCGCACCCTGGTCATCGATAATTTGCGTGCCGCGGTCAAGAAGGTCGACTGGTTCGAGCCAGAACTGAACCCTAAAGTCGAATCCTTCTGCCACCACTACGGCGTGGCCATCCTGCCGACCCGGCCTTACATGCCGCGCCACAAGGGAAAAGTCGAGAAGGGCATCGACTATGTCAAAGACAACGCGTTGAAGGGTCGCGTGTTCGAAAGCCTCCACGAACAGAATCAACATTTGATCCACTGGGAGGCCACGATTGCCGACACACGCATTCACGGCACCACACGCAAGCAAGTCGGCAAAGTCTTCCGAGAAGTAGAACAAGCGGCGCTGGTGAAGCTACCGATCGAGCGGTTCCCGTTCTTCCAGGAAGGCCAGCGCAGGGTGCATCGAGATGGGCATGTGGAAGTCGACAAAGCTTACTACTCGGTGTCACCCGAATATGTCGGCAGGCAAGTGTGGGTCCGCTGGGACACTCGCTTGGTGCGGATCTTCAACGACCGCCTGGAACAGATCGAGGTGCACGTCAAGCAACAGCCGGGAGCTTTCAGCACCAAGGCCAGCCACCTGCACGACAAGAAGATCGCCACCGTGGAACGAGGAGCCACGTGGCTGCTGGCGAAAGTCAGCCGCATCGGACCCCACAGCGAGCAGTGGGCCATCGGCGTGATTGAGCAGCGCGGCGTGCAAGGCCTCCGCGTCCTGCAGGGACTGCTCGCATTGACTAAGAAGCACTCCTCAGCCGCGATCGAAGGGGCCTGTGAGATCGCAGCCAGCTATCGCGCCTATCGATTGGCGAACGTGCGGCGACTTATCGGCCGACAGTCACCCAAACAGGAACAGCTGGAGTTGACCGAAGAGCATCCCCTGATCCGCAACATCGAAGTCTACGGAGAACTCGTGCGATCGTCGTTCCAAAGCGACCGCCAGATAAGGAGATGCGTCGAATGACAAAGCAACGCCGCTGCCGGGGACCGCCCCGACCCGACGCTTCGACCTTGGAGAAACAACAAGCGGAGGCGATCCCACTGGACCCTAATTCCCAGATCATCAAGAAATCATCAAGAAGAGGAGCAACGTTATGAACGAACGCCTTGAAGCCGCTTTGAGGAAACTGCGTCTCTCCGGTCTGTTGCAATCGTTGGACATCCGCTTGCAAGAAGCCGCCGGAAACGGATTAACTCATGCCGAGTTCTTGGAGCTGATTTTGCAGGATGAGTTGGCCATCCGTGCCGAGCGGCTGATCCAGCGCCGCGTGAAAGCGGCTGACTTCCGCGAATTGAAGACCATCGACGCGTTCGATTTCTCCTTCAATCCCTCAGTCAACAAGCAGCAAGTCTACGAACTGGCCACCTGCCGCTATATCCGCGAGGCACGGGACGTGTTGTGGATGGGGCCTCCCGGCGTGGGCAA
>JBHHUV010000287.1:0-3921 GCA_046754005.1 Phycisphaerae bacterium
GGGATGGTCGCTACATGGTTTTGACCGGGAAGAAAGTGAAGGCGGGGGACACGTGGACCGGGCGTGTCGAACAGGAATATCCGCAGATCGGCACCATGGTGGTGGCGATCGATTGCAAGCTGGAGTCGATTCAGACGAAGGAGGGGAAAAAGACCGCCGTAATCTCCTATTCGGGCACGATTCTGGAGAAGAAATCAAACAATGAGAATACCGAGGCACCCGACGAGGACGCGAATGGGGATGATCCAAAGAAGGTAGACGACCCAAAAGCGGATACGAACAAGGGTACCCTTCGGGGGACCGCCTCCTTCGACCTCCAACACGGGGAGATCGTTGAACAAATCATGGACAGCGCGGTCCGGTTCAACGTCGAAACTCCGATGGGGGCCATGGATGTCGAAATGAACAAGAAGATGACGATGTCCACGATGCCCGTCGCAAAACGTGAATCCGTTAAAAAAGAGAACCTGAAAAAGGCGCAAATGGCCAAGGCCGCGGCCGAAAGGGCGAGTGAGGAGAAGTCCAAGAAAGCCAAACCCAAGACAAACGTGGATGAAAGTCGCATCAAGCCGACCACGGGCAACCCGCTCAAGAACGGCACGCCCTGGTCACGATGGGGCGGGCCGACTGGCGATTTCAAGGTGGATGTCAAAGGCCTGGCCAGCGCCTGGCCCGAAAGTGGCCCTCCGGAACTCTGGGACCGGGAACTTGGAGACGGTTACTCGGCGATTGTGTGCGATTCCGAGCGGCTCTATACGATGTATCGGGTGGAAGACGAGGATAAGAATCTTCATCAGGAGGCCGTCGTTGCTCTCGATCCGGCTAATGGCGAAACGCTCTGGGAACATCGGTACGACGCGCCGTTTGAGAAGGGTATGTCGATGGAATACGGCCCCGGGCCGAATTCGACGCCCCTGGTCGTGGGTGATCGACTCTTCACCGTCGGCGTGACGGTCAAGTTTCACTGTCTGGACACGAAGACGGGCCGCGTGATATGGGTTCACGATCTGAGAGAAGAATACGGCGCCAACCACATGATGCGAGGGTATGGCGCCAGCCCCTATGCCTACCGGGACTTGATTATTCTTCCGATCGGCGGCGCGGGTCAGTCTGTGATGGCGTTTCGCCAGAAGGATGGAAGCGTTGCCTGGAAGAATCAGGACTTTTCCTCAACCTTTGCCACGCCGTTCGTGGCGCGTGTCGGCGACGAGGAACAATTGATCGTGTTTGTGGGTAAAGTCGTGGCCGGACTCGATCCGGCGTCTGGTGAATTGAAATGGAGCCACGAACACCCCACGCAATTCGGCGCCAACATCAGCACGCCGGTTCTGGGAGATGACGGGAGACTGTTTATCGCGTCGGCCTACAACATGGGGAGCCGTGGGATCCGGCTCGTAAGTCAGAATGGCAAGACGGTTCCCGAAGAAATGTGGACCAACCGGAAGATGCAGATTCATTTTGGAAACGCGATTCGGATCGGTGATTATATCTACGGTTCCAGTGCCTTCATGGGGCCGTCGTTCTTTGCCGCCGTTGATTTGAAGACGGGGGCGATCGCCTGGAAGGAACGAAGTATCGGCAAGGCAACGTGCGTCTATGGCGACGGGAAAATGATCCTCCTCGACGAAGACGGCATTCTTTATCTTACGGCCATCAGCCCGAAGGAGATCCGGATTCTATCCAAGTATCAGGCCTGCGCACACAACGCCTGGACGGTGCCGACCCTCGTTGGAAAGACCCTGTTTGTGCGAGATCGAAAGAAAATCATGGCCCTGGACCTGGGCTGAGCGTGAAAGGCTGGAATTTTCGGCTCAATTCCGTCACTATATAGGGAGGGACATGGCGATCGGGCCGCGACCGGGGGAAGCCGTCGAGTGATGATTATTCATTTTCGGGGATGACCGATCCAGAGAGAGGAGCCTGTGCGGATGATGCAAACCAGACTGGCGCGAATGATTGTGGTGATGGGTGTTCTCGGATTCACCGGCGTCTCGGCCGCCCAATACACGCAGTGGGGCGGTCCGAAACAGGATTTCAAGTTCAAGTCGAAGGGATTGGCCACGGACTGGCCCGCGGAGGGGCCGCCGAAGCTCTGGTCGCGCGAGTTGGGTGTGGGGTATTCGGGAATCCTGGCCGACAAGGGCCGGCTCTACACGATGTATCGCGGCGATGCGAAGGAAGTCGTGATCGCGCTGGACGCGAAGACCGGCGAAACCCTCTGGGAGCATAGGTACGACGCCCCCATTCACGAGAAACATCAGCGTACCTTCAATGCCGGTCCTCGCGGCACGCCTTTGCTCTCGGGCAAGCGGCTCTACACGATCGGCTGTTCGGGGAAGATGCACTGCCTGAGCGCCAAGACCGGCAAGGTTTATTGGTCGCACGATCTGTGGAAGAAGTTCGACGGCACGTTTCTGATGCATGGCTATGCATCGAGCCCGTTCGCGTATAAAAAGACAGTTATCGTCATGGTGGGCGGCGAGGGACACAGCCTGATCGCACTTGACAAAAAGACGGGTGACGTCAAGTGGAAAAAGCTGGATTTCAAGAACAGCTACTCGTCGCCCAAGCTGATCGAGGTGGACGGGCAGGACCAGCTCTTGTGCTATATGGCCCAGGAGCTCGTGGGGGTCGATCCGAAAAACGGAAAACAACTCTGGTCGTACTCGATCGGAAACCAATTCAACCAGAACATCACCCTGCCGCTCTGGGGGAAGGACCACATCCTGTTCCTGACATCGGCGGTCGCCGGCAGCCGGGGCCTCAAGCTCACGCAAAAGGATAATAAGACCACAGTAAAAGAATTGTGGTCCAACAGGAAAATGAAGATCCACCACAGCAACGCGGTTCGGGTCGGCAAGTACGTCTATGCGTCGAGCGGCGGCATGGGGCGGCCCGGGATCTTCTGGGCGATCGATGTCAAGACCGGCAAAGTCGCCTGGCGGGAGCGCGGGTTCGACAAGGCGACCTGCCTCTATGCCGATGGTCGCTTCATCATCCTCGACGAGAACGGCAACCTGGGACTGGCGACGGCGACGCCGGAGTTTTTCGAGGTCCATGCCAAGGCGTCGATCCTCGAGCCGCTGGAGGCATCCAAGACCTGGACATTGCCGACATTGGTAGGTCGTACGCTGTATCTTCGAGACAGCACGAAAATCATGGCCCTGGACCTGGGGAAGGGCAGCCAAAAGAGCTGATCCGTCCCGCCACGCACCTTCTCATCACATCCCAGTCGTGCCCGGCTGCGCGAGAGATCTCCTCCCATGCACCGGGCTTGCCTCGCGTCGCTAGATGTGCTACATAGGCGGACTTGCGACAACCCGGGTAGGTAGCTCAGTTGGTAGAGCAACGGACTGAAAATCCGTGTGTCGCCGGTTCAATTCCGGCCCTACCCAGTTCTGAGAGGGGGATTTTGGCTTTCGGGATGGGTCCGGGGTCAGTTTAGGGTCACTCTGCCCCGGGCTGTGCCCCTTCATGGCCCTTGGTGCTGGCCAGACGGGTTCACTCGAGTTGGTTGTCGTTCTTCTCAGCGAAGTATTCTACAGTGGTGTGCTGATGGTGCTGTGGCCGGCAAGATCCTTGAGCGTTTGAATGTTGACCCGCTTCGACCAATCGGTGATGGCGGAACGGCGTAGATCATGGCTGCAAAGATCTGGCCTCTCGATATCCTTGGGCCACCGCGAAAAGGAATCACCCTACGTTCTTATTGCCTGCTTGTTTTCCCAAATTTCGACTACACCGTCATCGTCGCCGTCGCATCCAAGCGATGCTCAGTAGCGTCATCGGCATGATCATCATCCCGTCCATGCCATTGCCACAACCGCAGACGCCGGTTGGCTGCCCGGCCGGCGGCAACTCGCAGGCATCACCGGCGCCATTGCCGTCAATGGACATCAACAAACGCGGAGAATGAACATTTAC
>JBHHUV010000288.1:0-3904 GCA_046754005.1 Phycisphaerae bacterium
TCATTCTGCACAGCGACTATCAAAAGCGCGTTCCTGGCTGGGTGAACGCGACGGCTGCCTCGTCTATGGGGGTGCCGTCGCGGGCCGATTCGAGCGGAAGATCGAGCCACTTCAGGGCCGTTGCGGCGGCATCCATCGCGTGAATCTGATCGCAGAGGGTGCGGCCGGGGGCGATGGCGGGACCGTTGAGGATATACGGGACGAATCGATCCTCGGCGATGTTGAGCCAGTGGGTATGGTCGTGGCCGCCGTGGTCGGAGGTGACGATGACGAGGGTCTGATCGAGAAAGTTTCCGGCTTCGAGGGCATCCAGGATTCGGCCGAGTGCGGCATCGACGCGGGCGACTTGTTCGAGGTAGGCCTCGCTCATCCAGCCGTGCTGGTGGCCGGCGCCGTCGGGTTCGCCGAAATGGACGAAGATGAGTTGCAGGTCGTGTGTTTCTATGGCCGCGACGACTTCATTGGCGAGGGTGTCGACGTCGCCGGTGATGCGCCACACGTCGACTGCGCTCTCCTCACAGAGAAAGGCCAGTTTGCCCTTGTTGGCGAAGAAACCGACGCCGAGGCCGGCGGATTCGGCGACGTCGAAAATAGTGGTCGCGTCGATCCGACCTGGGGCAAAGGTGTTGAACAGGATGCCGTGTTGGGCAACGCTCAGACCGGTGACGATCGAGGCGTGGTTGGGGAGCGTGACCGGTGGAAGCTCCGCAAGGGCCCGGGATTGATAGCTTCCGGTGTCGATCAACCTTTTCAAGACGGGTGTATTTGCGAGAGGAATGGCATCGGGCCGAAGACCGTCGCAACTGACGAGGAGGACTCTGTTGGATGAAGCGGGAGTTTGGGCGGAGGTGGAATTGGGTATTGCCGCGACGAGCAGCCCCGTCAGCATTATGAAAAACAGCGGGCCCATGCATTTGTGTGTCATCGATTTCTCCGAAATTGAAGATGAATCAACCTATGTTAGTCATCGGAAGATTCAGGGACTAGCGTGGACATCAGTTCGGCATACAGGGTGGGCGAACCGGCGAGAATGGGGATGTTGCCTTCCTGATAGTGTGCGAGGTCCATTGGCCAACAGGGGCGGCCGCTCGGGGTTGTGATGATTCCACCGGCCTGCTCAATGATCAACGCGCCGGCGGCGATATCCCAAAGCTTGCATTCAAGGGCGTAGGCGGCGTCGGCGAGACCGGCGGCAACCCAGGCGAGGTGCAGGCAGAGCGAGCCCTGGTTGCGGAAGAGGTAGCGATCCATCCAGCCTCGGACGGCATCGGGAATCGGGCGGCGACGGAAAGAGGAGATCAGGATGGTGGTATCGGTATGGATGGGTCGGTCAACAAGGACGAGCGGGGCCTCGTTTCGGTAGGCGCCGGCTCCTTTGGCGGCGGAGTAGGTGATGTTCGTGGTGACGTCGTGGATGGCGCCGGCGACGGGTTCGCCACGGTGCAGGACGGACACGGAAGTGGCGTAGACGGCGATACCTCGGGCAAAGTTCCGGGTACCGTCGATCGGATCGATCACCCAGCAATAGTCCGCCGTGCCGGGGATCCCGCTCGGACAAGGTTCGCTGATTGCCTCCTCGACCAGGACGGCATGCCGAGGGAATCGTCGGGCGAGTTCGCGGAGAATCGCCTCTTGCGCCGCGTGATCTGCCTCGGTCACCGGGGTATCGTCTTGTTTTCGCATCGTGGTGACACTGCCGAAAAAGCTTTGGGCAACGTCGGCGCCATGACGGGCAAGTTCGCATGCGTTGGCGTGGAGTTGGGATATCGTTGGATCGTCCGACATCTGGCATGAATCATGGCCTTCGGGCGAGGTGAACGCAAGGGGATCTGAGTTTTGGGTTGCGTGTTGTTCTCGAGCGCCTTGGGCGATGTCTTAGGAACCCAGATTCAATAACTTCCCGATTTCGAAATGCCGTTGGCCGGCCGTAGTCGTATCGCTACTGCGACCAGCGGGAAGGGGTTCATGACAGTTGGGGTGGGCCGAACGGATCCCGCCATCACCGGGATCGAATCTTGAAAGCCCGGCTGAAGCCGGCAAGAAAACCCTCGGTTTCTGTCATGGACCCGCCGGGGCCTTATTCTGTCGCTGATCCTTAGCCGTTGGCGTTCGTTGGAACGGGTTGCACCACGGTGATGCGATCCTTGCCACCGGCTTTGGCGAGGTAGAGGGCTTCGTCGGCGAGTTGAACGAGGGCAAGGGCTTCGTTGGGTTGGTCATCGAGCCTGCTGGCAAGACCGATACTGAGGGAGACCACGTTGGCCTGCGGCATCTCGCGGGCTAGTTCACTTCGGAAGCGATCGAGGATGCGTTCCGCGGAGGATCGGGCATCTTCGGGGGTGGTCCTGGGCAGGAGCACGATGAACTCGTCGCCGCCGTATCGAACGGGGACGTCGGACTCGCGGATGGATTGCTGGATCACGTCGGAGGTCATGCGGAGAAGCGTGTCGCCGACCTGGTGGCCAAGTGTGTCGTTGACGCGTTTGAAATTGTCGAGGTCGATCATCATGCAGGTGAGATCGGTCTGATAACGCGAGGATTCGGCGAAGAGCTGCGATAACAGATCGTTGAAGTGACGCCGGTTGTAGAGCCCGGTCAATGAATCGCGCGCGGCCATTTCTCGGAAGCGTTTGTTGGCCTCCTCGAGGGCACTGGTGCGCTGTTGGACCCGACCTTCGAGCTCTTCGTTGAGCTTGATGAGCCTGGTTTGAGAGTCGGCGAGTTCGTCGGCCATGGAATTGAATGATGTTGCCAGTTTGCCGATTTCGTCGCGGCGATTGATTTTGACACGTGTATCCAACTTGCCGTGGGCGAAGACACACGCGGCGGCGGAGAGGCTGTTCAGGGGACCGATGAGATTCCGTACAACTTCATAGCCGAGCGGGACCATGAGCAGGGTGATGCCGATGGCGAGGCCGATCGTGTTGCGGACGAGGGTGGCGAGCCGTGTGGTCGATCCCTCAAGGCTGACACCGACTCGGACGTATCCGACAATCGGGCGGGGAAGACTTGTGATTCCGTTCATCCGTGACTGGATGGGGTACACCACGTCGATACGCGGGCCCTGGTCGCCGTGATAGGAGAGTTGGGGTCGATCGATGGGTTCGACGGAGACCCGGCGGGCGTCATCGAGGATGAGGTGGGTAATGTTGCCGGTGCCCTGCTGGTGACTGGCCAGCAATTCGCCGGAGGTATCGGTGAAGAGAATGTAACAGATTTCACTGCCGGGGACACTCCCCTCGGCGACCGAAAGAAGTTCCTCGCGATCCTGGCGCTCGACGGCGTCGGAGCAGGCGCTGGCGAGCGCCCGGGCCATGTCGCGGACCTGTTTCTTGGTTTGGGCCAGCGTGATGCGCGACGAAATGCGCAGGTAGGTTGCACCGGTCAGGCCGGTGGCGGCGAGAACCACGAATGTGAGGAGTGCCGTGGTTCGGAATTGAAGACCGAACAATCCCCGATAGAATTGTTGGAAAAATGTTCGCACGCAGTCTCTCCCTTCATGCGTGGAAACCCTGTCAACACCGGATCACCGCCTATCCAACGACCGACTCGGTTTGAGGAATCCAACGCTTGTTCATCGGACAGCCAAGGTCGATGCTTCAGATTGGAAGCGTTGAGGACTGATAATCTGGTGGCAGATCGAGTTGTGGAGTAGGATTTTCTATTGAGGGAGCGATGTGATCGGCGGCGGGATGGTTTGAGAATCGATGGACAGTTTCAGCGCTTGAAAGAATGGCCCCGCAGCGATAATGTACGGGGATCGCAGCGCGGATTCAAATGGGCCAAAGGCTCGGTCCTCGTCTAACTATCGGCCCTCGCCAGAGGAGCGAGATGCCGAAGCATGGTGGGTGTAGCTCAGTTGGCAGAGCACTAGGTTGTGGTCCTAGGGGTCGCGGGTTCAAGC
>JBHHUV010000289.1:0-3891 GCA_046754005.1 Phycisphaerae bacterium
GTCAGTTCGTACAGGAGCCATCGGCTGCGGTAGGTATCCGAGATAAATCGACCGAATTCAACCGTGTGTCGCAACATCAATTCACCGGAATCAAAATAGGCCTTTCGTGATCCTCATGGGCTTATGCCATCGCCCGGAGGCCCCGCACTTGAATGATTCTCGTCCGCAATCCAATCACTAGACCCGTCTAAAATCACTTCCGGATGATCCACACTCCGCGCATTGGCGCGGCCGGGCTCACATGCTCAATTCATCCGTCGCCCGAGCGTAATCCTCCGGGACGCCGATGTCAATGAAGTAATCCGTCAACTCCATGGCAAAGAACCGGAATTGGGAGCATCCCTGTTCAAGCACATCCTGTTCAAAAGAGAAACGCTCAGGCAGGTTCAGGTTGGAGAGAAATCCGCGATCCAGTATATAGACGCCGCCGTTGATTGCACCGGATGCACCGGCCCGTTTTTCCTCGAAAGAATGGATGCGCCCTTCCCCATCAACGCGGACTGATCCATATCGGCCGCAATCCGACATGCGCTTCAGGGCCACGGTCAGGACCGCCCTCTTTTGTTCATGGAAATGCCACAGGGGTTTGAGTGGGATTTTGAACAGCGAATCTCCATTGATCGCAAGAACATCTTTCCCCTCCGCGAGGCTCAGCGCCTGCCTCAACGCGCCGCCCGTACCCAACGGTTCGTTTTCGATCGAATAAACGATGGGCACACCCTGATAGGCCTTGCCGAAGTATCCCCTCACCGCTTCATACTTATAACCCACGGCGAGGATGAGCCGCTCGATTCCCTGTGACAACAGGTGATCGAGACCATATTGCAGGAACGGTCTGCCGCCGATATCCGCCATCGGCTTGGGCACATCCATTACCACCGAATTCAGACGCGTTCCTCGGCCACCGGCCAGAATCACCGCATCCATCGTCGTCCTCCCAATCCGTACTCAAACCTGATGCAGATTATCCCATGCGATCGAGCCTGAAAAGATCGGTCCAGTTGATCCCCTTGAAGTGACGATGCCCTTGCGACGTGTTGTCCCCATCGCTACCATGGCGCGATTGCCGTGGGCCGTGTAACCCGGCAGGGTTATGATCCGGGCGAATTGTGCCTTGGAGGGTTTTCAGGAGGCCGATCCCTTCGGTGATCATGGGCAGATGGGATTCGGTGCGGCGCTATGGAAAGGATCCCCTCGCAACGGTGAGTCACCCAGACATGACCCCCAAGCCATTGACAATCTCGGTCGTCACGCCGTGTCTCAACGATGCCCGTCGCCTCGAATTGACGATGCGATCGATCCATGATCAGGGGTACGCCGATCTCGAACACATCGTCATCGACGGCGGATCCACCGACGGATCGCTCGAAATCATCCAGCACTTCACCCCCCGACTGGCGTACTGGTGCTCCGAGCACGATGACGGCCATGGCGATGCGCTTGGGAAGGGTCTAGATCGGGCAACGGGTGATGTCGTGACCTGGGTCTGCTCGAATGACCTGCTGCTACCCGGATCACTCGCGACCGTGGGCCAATATTTCGCTACGCATCCACAGACCGACTGGTTGGTCGGGAACGGTCTCGTGATCGATGAACAGTCGCGTGTGTCCTCCCGGGTATGGGCGGTGCCTTTCACCGTTCGAAGCATCCTATTCTGGGAATTGTGGGGCACCTGTCAACCAGCGGTCTTTATCCGCCGATCTGCGTTTGAGGAGGTTGGCGGCATCGATCGCCGCTTGAACGTCGCCGTGGATACCGATTTGTTTATCCGGCTTGCCCGTCTCAGCAAACCGACCCGAATCAATTCATTTCTTGGGGCACTCCGCTTCCATGCGGACAGCCAGAGCAACCTTTGTTCCAGGGAAGTACGTGAGACGGATGAACGAATCCGGCAGCGTGAAGGCCGGCCTTCATGGCCGCCGATGATCCTCCGAATCATTCACAGATTGTATGGATGGCGGTTCAGGGGTATACAGCGACTCAATGAGGCATTACGATTCAATAAGCCATACCCAATCGGCGTACCGGTTTACGCGTCGAGTTAAAGTAAGGGAGATTCTGTGGAAAAAATCCTGGTAACAGGCGGTGCGGGCTATCTGGGTTCGATCCTGGTGCCCGCCCTGCTGAGACGTGGATACGCGGTTACCGTTCTCGATTCCTTGATGTATCGTCAGGAATCTCTTTTAGACTGCTGTATAGAGCAGACCTTTGAGTTCATCAAGGGAGACGTGTGCAACGAATCCCTGATCTCCGAGATCATCGGGCGATTCGATGTTGTCATCCCGCTCGCCTCGATCGTCGGGGCGCCGGCTTGTCGGCTGTCGCCAGAAATCTCCAGCAGGATCAACAACCGGGCGATCCGGTTCATGGCGGACCGGCTGTCCGAGGATCAGAGGGTTCTGTTCCCGACCACCAACAGCGGCTACGGTGTCGGCGAGAAAGATGCCCACTGCACGGAGGAGACACCGCTCCGGCCGATTTCACAATACGGCCGAGACAAGGTCGAGATCGAACAATACTTGTTGGACAAAGGCAACGCGATCACCTTCCGCCTGGCGACCGTATTCGGGATGTCTCCCCGGATGAGGATGGACCTGCTGGTGAATGATTTTACTTATCGCGCCTATAACGATCGCTTCATCGTTCTCTTCGAGGAGCATTTTCGTCGCAACTACATTCACATCCGGGACGTTTCCGGGGCCTTTTTGTTCGGCATCGATCACTACGACCGGATGAAGGGCCAGCCCTTCAACGTCGGACTCAGCTCGGCGAACCTGACAAAACGACAACTGTGCGACAAGATCCGGGAGTATTGTCCCGATTTTCAGGTTTTTTCCGCAGAAATCGGCGAAGATCCTGACAAGCGCGATTACATCGTCAGCAACGAGAAAATCGAATCCCTCGGTTGGAAGCCGGCGTATTCTTTGGATGATGGTATCAAGGAACTCCTGAAGGGCTACCGGCTCTTGCGGCCCAATCAGTTTACGAACCTCTAGTGGGCCGAGGCAGGCGGAACTGCGGTTGCTGCCGTGGGATTGATGTGGGTTGGAGAGAATGATCAAGACTGCGGAAGAGGAAAGTACGCCGCGCTCGATCCCCTCGCCGGAAAGGAGATCGCGCCGCAAGTTCATCCTGATCGACCATTCGATCAAGGGCTTCGGTGGGCACCACTATGAATACGCCGTCCACGTGCTCAATGCCGCTCAAGAACTGGGATTCGAGCCCATCCTCGCGGTGAATCGGGCATTCTCGCGAGATCCGGACGAAACGGCCCCCTGGACAACCATCCCGGTCTATGAATTCGGATTCTGGCCCGAACCGGAATCCGACGAATCCTCGGGGCTCAAAGCGCTCAAGGGACTGGCCTTCGATCTGCGCATCAGACTCGTCTACGGTCGGATCGGCCTGTTTCGCGCAAGGCTCGTCAGTCTTCATACGTCGCTGTCCACCGAGGAGGCAATCCACAGGACCGAGCAGGTCCACCTGACCGGCGGCCTCCTGATTGCGCGGTTCCTGATCACCTATCCTCACCTGGTCCTGAAATCACTCTGGCAGTTGATCCGGGCGATCTTCGCCTTCATTCCGCCGGGCTTCTTCCGATACTTCAGAAACATCGGCTCCGCCTTCATCAATGTCATCCGGCAGGCCGTCTATCCCTTCAAGGTCTTCAAGTTGATCAGGGGCCATAGCCACCGATCGAGACTATCCGTCCGGCTCAAGGCCTTCGAACGCGACACCCGGCTTCTTTTTAACTCCCGGTCGCCGGTGGAGGAGGGCGATCTGCCCGGCTCGTTGCTGGAGCGTTTCTCAGGCGAGGATCAGAGGCGACTCGAGGCGGTGTTGCGATGGCTGGCGCCTTCGGCAACGGCGACGACCTGATGGGGTTGACCG